>JBAXRM010000221.1:0-7289 GCA_037131225.1 Nostocales cyanobacterium ELA583
AGTAGGAAAACTGTTGCCAGATTATTATGACCCTGAAACAATTCCTGATGTGGGAGAATTAGAAACTTTTGTGGGTCAAAAAAAACAAAATTTGGCTCTGGACGGCTGTAGACCAATTTAAACAGGGTATTTTAGGATGGGTTTTAGGAGATCATAGTGGTGAAACTTTTGCTCCATTGTTGGTGCTAGGGTTGAAGCTATTGATAATACTAAATCATCATTTGCATCTATTACAAATAGTTCAGGTATTTTCTATTTGGAACAGTTGCGACAAGGAACTTATGAGTTAAAAGTTAATAATAAATCCGTTGAACCAAATAGGATGACAATTAATTCAGATTCTCCTACTTTGCAAGAATTAAATTTAAAACTACCGAATCCTTAATTGATTCTAAAACCCTTTTTCTCCTGCTCCCTGTCTTATGCCAACGACAATTTTTAACACCAACTTACTTAATTTGTCTCAAAAAAACTACAATACCTCCAGAAATTAACAAAACCCCCAACCAAATCAAAGGTTGTGCTAACCCATTTATTGTCCCTTTCCTACCCGCATTTTGCCCAGGTTTAAGAGTATCTACAGCCTGTCCTGTGGCCACAGTGACAACAAACTCGAACTCAAAAGGTTTAAAACTGCCTTCAGTCACAGGTTTTCCAGTCAATTGCAACTGATAGGCTCCCGGTTTAGGAAAAGTAATTTCTGCACCTGGAATGCCTTCATACCGTTCAGCCTGAATAGGTTTCAATGGAGGTTCAAGTAGTGCCGGTTCTCCTGCTACATGAGGTTCTGCATAAATAGCCAACTGACAATTACAATCTTTTAAAGGAATTACCTTACCACCCTTACGGGTAAGCGCAAACCAAGCTTGAGTAACTTCCCCAGCGCGAGGATTATCATTTGGTTCTAAATGGACAGTACCACCCACATCTGCCGATATCTTCACTGTATGGGCTAAAACTTGGGTCTTGGTAGTAAATATCAAACCAGATAAAACTAATAATAATAAATATTTTACTTTGCCTTTATATGCAGCAGAAATAATTAATTTATCGAGATTTATTGGGAGGAACATAAAAATTTTCTAAATGTAAATATAACCAAAAATATCGGGAACGTACTAATAATACACCAAAAGTAACTATACCCAGCAACACGGCTGCTAACTGGTTTTGCCAACTTAATCTTAAAGCTCCCAGGTAATGAGAACCAATCATTACCGTATGAATAGCACTCAATAACAAAGCTGGTACACTCAAAAGATGAATTTGTCGCCAACGCTTACCTAAAGACTTTTGCAGAAAATCAAAACTTGTACAAGCAGCGGGAATCATTAACACCAATGCCACAGTCCCTGCACTCATTCCCCATTGAAAATCTAGCGGTAAAAACCAAAAAGCGGTGAAATTCCAATTCAGTGCGTGTTCAAAATGATGAATAGTATGTACCCCAGCGAGAACAAAAGCCCCCACTCCCAAAGCGCGACGGTAACGCAGAGGTGCAGACCAAAAACTATTTACAGGTCGGGCAATCAATGAAAGAATTAAACAAATTAGGGCAGCGTGTCCGCTATAATCTGTCATGGTATCCCCCGTTCGTAATAGGGTAATAACACCAATAATCAGAGTTACCCACCCACCCAAGCGAAATAATTGACTCCGCTGATCTTTACTAATTAACGCCGTAGAAACACCTACACCCAGCATAATGGGTAGCGTTCCCATGCCAAAAGCTAACATTGTTGCTGTAGCTTGCCACAAATTCCCTGTAGCCGCAGCCTTAATTTGAGCCGCATATAAAAAACCACAGGGCATTAATCCCCAAGTCATACCTAAAAGTGCCGGTGTCCACCATTGAGTTTGTGCCGATAACTTCATCATCCCCGCACTGAGACGGTTATGTAAATTCCATTTTAATATGGGGTGTAAAAAGGGAATATGTGGTAAAAAATCCGGTTTCACCTGGACTAAACCAAACCAAATCAGCATCATACCCGTAATTATAGCTATCCAACGCCGCAAATCACTACCAACTCCCGCCAGTTGTCCACTTTCTACTAATACCGAACCGATTGCACCAATACCAGCACCAACTAAAGCGTAACTCAACATTCGCCCCAAGTTGAGTAAGGTATGAAATTTTAATTGCTGTTGCCAAGTTGGATTTTCCTGCTGCTTTGAAAGAGAAAAAGCTACTGTTAAGGGTCCACACATCCCAAAGCAATGGCCAAAACTGCCCAGAAATCCAACAAGCATAATGAGTAATAAATCTAGCATATTAATGGAACTGGGAATTGGCGATTGGTAAAGTAATCTTTTTCATCTCTTACCACGATGTCCACCAATGTCAAAAGACAACCTGTCAAACTTGGTGTAGCTTTGATATTTTATTACAGAAGTATCCGGTAAGCGTAAATCTCAGTGGCTTCAGAGAAAGAGATATAAGCGACACGATAGGTTTTAACCTATTTAAATCTTGTACCGCTAAATATCTTGACAATCTTACGCCATGAAGAGTAGTATAAGGTTGGAGGTAAAAGCGATGCTAGTTTTTGAGTTCAAAACTTACGGGAAATCAGTTCAATTTAGCGCAGTAGATGATGCAATTCGCACCGCTCAATTCGTTCGGAATAGCTGTATTCGGCTATGGATGGACGTAAAAGATACGGGCAAAAACGACTTGCAGAAATATTGCGCTGTTTTGGCGGCTAATTTTCCATTCGCTAATGAACTTAACTCAATGGCACGACAAGCCAGCGCCGAACGAGCATGGTCTTCTATTTCTCGGTTTTACGATAACTGTAAAAAGAATATTCCTGGATTAAAGGGATATCCTCAGTTTCAAAAAGACTGCCGTTCTGTCGAATACAAAACATCAGGATGGAAGCTTTC
Organism: Nostocales cyanobacterium ELA583; assembly: GCA_037131225.1. Taxonomy (GTDB): domain Bacteria; phylum Cyanobacteriota; class Cyanobacteriia; order Cyanobacteriales; family Nostocaceae; genus Dolichospermum. Next base: position 2,890 of record JBAXRM010000221.1, read on the forward strand.
AGAAGATCGTAAATCTATCACATTCACTGATAAAAAAGGTATTGGTAGATTAAAGATCAAAGGGACTCGTGATTTGCATTTTTATCAAATAAATCAAATTAAACGAGTTAGGCTAGTTAAACGGGCTGATGGCTATTATTGTCAGTTTTGCATTGATGTTAATCGCCAAGAAGATATAACTCCATCAGGAAATACAGTTGGATTAGATGTAGGCTTGAAAGAATACTACACTGACTCCAATGGTGTGATGATTGAGAATCCTAAATTTCTGCGTATTGGAGAAAAGATTCTTAAACGTTCACAACGTCGTGTTTCCAGAAAAGTCAAAGGTTCAAAAAATAGAGGCAAAGCTAGACAGATTTTAGGTAAACGCCACCTCAAAATAAGTAGGAAACGTAAAGACCATGCTGTGAAATTAGCACGGTGCGTAGTTCAGTCAAACGACTTGATATCCTACGAAGATTTGAGAATTAAAAATATGGTGAAAAATCATTGTCTAGCCAAGTCTATCAACGACGCATCTTGGTATCAGTTTCGTGTCTGGCTTGAATATTTCGGGAAAGTATTCAAGAGAGTCACAGTAGCGGTCAATCCGCAATATACAAGCCAAGAATGCTCTGGCTGTGGTGAAATTGTCAAAAAATCTCTATCCACCAGAACGCATATTTGTAAATGCGGTTGTGTGATGGATAGAGATGAAAATGCAGCTAGAAATATCCTGAGTCGAGGGTTGAGTACGGTAGGGCATACCGGAACTTTCATGCCAGACATGAGCAACGCTTTGGGAGATAAGACCTCTACTTGTGCTGGAGAAATCCTGGACGAGCAAGTCATGTCTTTGATCAAAGAATCTCAGCGGCTTTAGCCCTGAGAGTGTCAACTCTAGGTCGAGTTAAATCATGACGAAAAAATGGTTATGGGTGCTGATAGGGATAATAGTGTTTATGAGTATGGGCGGTTTTTTTCACCAACCGGAGATTGTACCAATAGTTAAAAATCCTCCTGTACAACTGTCCCCACCTCACTTACCACCCCGAAAGGTGAATAATACTTTATTTGTTGATGGTGAGCAACTGTTCGCTCATGTGCAAAAGTTGAATTTTCGGCGTTATTCCCAAATGGAGCGATTACGTACCCGTACATATATCACAAAAGAACTGCGAAAATTTGGTTGGCAACCTCAGCTAGAAAAATTTGCCGACGGTGTGAATATTTTTACCCAACGATTAGGAACAGACAAAACCGCTGGGGCAATTCTGATTGCTGCCCATTATGACACAGTTCCGGCCTCTCCTGGTGCAGATGATAACGCCACTGGTATAGCTGTAGTATTAGAAATTGCCAGACTTTTTAGTGCTGTTTCCACACCAAAAACATTACAATTAGCTTTTTTTGATCAAGAGGAAACGGGACTTTTAGGCAGTAAGGCTTTTGTTAGTCAACCAGCCCATTTAAAAAATCTTCAAGGTGTAATTATCATGGATATGGTAGGTTATGCTTGTTACATTCCTGGCTGTCAAAAATATCCCGCTGGTTTGCCTGTGACTCCACTTAGCGACAAAGGGGATTTTTTAGCAGTGGTCGGTGATCTAGAAAACTTATCTTTATTAAAAGCTTTTACCAACTCTAGCGAAAACCTCCCCAAAATCCTCAAATTACCTGTTCCTCTCAAAGGTTTATTAACACCAGATACCCTCCGCAGTGATCATGCCCCATTTTGGTATCAAGGAGTGGGGGCTGTGCTAGTAACAGATACTGCTAATTTACGTAGTCCTCATTATCATCAACCTAGTGATGTTCCCGAAAATATTCAAAGGGAATTTTTTACAGGTGCAGCACAGATTATAATTAACACTACTACTACTTTGTTAAAATAAATTTTTTTGATTTAATCTTGCCATTAATATGAGAATCTTACTTGTAGAAGATGATGAACGTATTGCCAAACCCTTAGCAGAAGATTTAAAACATCAACGTTATGTTGTAGATATTGCTAAGAATGGAATTGAAGGTTGGGAATATAGTCAATCAACACAATATGACATAATTTTATTGGATTTAATGCTGCCAAAGTTAGATGGAATTAGTTTATGTAAACGCTTACGATCTATTAAATATAATGCTCTAATTTTAATGCTCACAGCCAGAGATACTACAGCAGATAAAGTGATTGGATTAGATGCTGGGGCTGATGATTATTTAATTAAACCATTTGATTTGGAAGAATTAACAGCCCGTGTTCGCGCTTTATCGCGGAGGAATTTAGAAGTTCGTCCATCCATATTAGTTTATGGTAACTTACAACTAGATCCTGGTAATTTTCATATTAGTTATCAAGGTCAAACTCTATTATTAACACCTAAAGAATATATGATTTTAGAGTATTTTATGAAAAATCCCCAGCAAGTCTTAACTCGTACATCTCTTTTAGATAAATTATGGGAATTTGATAAAATTTCTGGGGAAGATACTGTCAAAACTCACATCAATAATTTACGCAAAAAATTAAAAGCTGTTGGTGCATCTGAAAAAATTATTGAAACTGTTTATGGTATCGGGTATCGTTTAGGAAATAACTAATGTTGTGGATAATTAAGTATCGCTTATTATTATCTTATTTATTAGTAGTTGGTTCAGTATTAGGAGTATTTACATCAGCAGTAAGAATCTTTGTAACTCAAAGTCTTGAACAAGAAATTACAGAAAAATTAATTGATTTAGGAGAAGTTGCTGCTGCTAATTCAGAATATAATAATGGTAAAATTAAATTGGATAATGATTTTCCTATTCAAGATATTACCAATAGACATCAAGGTTTACAATGGTTCAATAAAGAAGGAAATTTTCTACAACAACAAGGTGAAAATTTGATAAATTTACCTCTTTATCCTCATGTAAAAAAACAAATTCAATCAGGTAAAAATCCAATTATCGCTATTACATTACCAATAATTGGGAGTGAAGATGGTAAAATAATTGGCTATGTGAGAGCTAGTGAATCGCTAGAAAATTTCAATCAAACTTTAAATAAACTTGACTGGGGTTTAGGAGGGGGAATTTGTTTTGCTCTCCTAATTAGCGGTATTGGTGGAGTATGGTTAATTCGTCAATCTATGCAACCAATTGAAAAAAGTTTACAAAAACTTCAACAATTTACTGCTGATGCTTCTCATGAACTCAGAGGGCCATTAATGGCAATTAAAAGTAATGCTTCAGTAGCAATTAAATATCCAGAAGCAATTCGAGAAACAGATTTAGAAAAATTTCAAGCTATTCTCAGCGCGACTAAACAAATGTCTAGTTTAACCGAAGATTTATTACTTTTAGCGCGGACTGATATCATCCCTAATGAAGAGCCAAATCCTGTTAATTTAATAGAAATTTTAGAGAACTTATATAAATTATATAAACCTCAAGCTGAGGCTAAACAAATTCAGATCAAATTACAATTAGATCAAAATTTATATGTCCTTGGTGATTGTGAACAATTAAAAAGATTATTTACTAATTTGCTAGAAAATGCCATTAACTATACTTATTTAGCAGGTACAATTGAAATTACAAATCGTAGTCTAGGTTCTCATGTCTACGTCAGTATAAAAGATACAGGTGTAGGCATTGCTCCAGATAATTTGGAAAAAGTCTTTGATAGATTTTGGCGAGCCGATGAATCTCGCAGTTATAATTGTGGTGGTTCAGGTTTGGGTTTAGCTATTGCTCAAGCTATTGCCAGAAAACATGGTGGATTAATTGCTGTCAAGAGTGAATTAGGATTTGGTAGTTGTTTTACAACCCGCTTATTATTAACTACACAAAAAAATTAGATTGAGTTTAATAATTCCCCAACCTAATTAATATGATAAAATAAAATATTGTATTACCTGAAAAAGTTATACTTTCGAAAACTTTAAGTAATGTAGGGTGGGCAATGCCCACCAAAACCATGATATCACTAGCAATTCTTATCCTACGTAATATTCAAAAATCGAATATTAGTCCCGTATTTAAGAGATTGACACTCTCAGGGAAGACAGCCACTGAGATTCTACTGACAGAATTAGATTAAAGGTTTAGCCTAATCTAATCTCGCTGCGACCGTCAAACGCCGCCTAGACGCTCAATACAACCACCAATCAAGGTGTCGAAATTGCGCTTACTTTTATTGTTTTCAGTGTTTTTGTGAGTCCATCACTAAGCCAAGATGCGGTACGCTCCACAACCTGCCATTACTTGCTCTTTCTTGTCATACTGCCGCTAGGACTTGAACCTAACCGTTGTTTCATAGGAGCCGGGATTTCTCCGTACTAGGATGTTTCAACACGTAGATGTTTATTGTTCTTACTCACGATTTCATTCTAGCATACCACAGGGATTAAAATCCCTCGTGTCGCTTCCCTCTC
>JBAXRM010000222.1:0-7283 GCA_037131225.1 Nostocales cyanobacterium ELA583
TGAGTTAAAAATGCCCCGTCATTTTAAGGGTTTCAGACTCCACTTTACTAGCAAGTCCTAGCCTTACGAACGAGATTGCGTTTTTCCAGCCTTCAACTCACATAAGGCGTAAAGTATGAATTAAATCTGCAAAACCATAAATACTGATTCCTAATAATAGTACTGCTGTAACTTGGGTAATGCGTTGTTGAGTTAAAAGTGTGTGGCTGTGGCTATTGGGAGAGATTGCTTCCCGGACTAATATAGAAGTTGATGCCCCAACTACAAAACTTAAACCTAAGATTATATAAGGTCGGTCTGGTATGATAATGGAGATTGTTAACATAGCGATCGCTAATGTCAACATTAGTAATTCCACAAATCGCGGTGGATGATATTGACTAGATAAAATCAAGCTATTTAACCAAAAATTCCATGTTCTCATAATTTGTCAGATGTCAGTTGTCAGTGGTTGGTAGTTGTTGCACTTGCCACTGACATCTATATTAACTAACGAATTCCATTAACTAACGCACTCCGGCTTTTATACCTGTACCGTTTTTCTTTGTGGAATCTTCAGGTAGTTCCACACCAAAAACTCGACAAAAGACCTTTTCCACCTTATAGCCAGTATCAATGGATTCTAAAGGATCTTTCCGTAGACGGTGACGCAGACATAATGTAATTACCCGTCGGATATCGTCAACTGTAACTTCTGTCCGACCTTCAAAAGCTGTTAAGGCTTTAGCAGCGCGGTTGGTAACGATATCACCCCGCAAACCGTCCACATCTAATTCGGAACAAACTTCGGAAATTTTCACCCGGAAGTCATAATCTAAATTAACTTGTGGTAATAAGTTTTGGGCATTGACAATTTGCTCTTGTAATGCTATTTGGGGGGCTTGGTGTTTTTCTAAGTACACAGGAGGATTTTGGTCAAATTCTCCTCGTTCTTCCACAATTTGCACCCGTAAAGCTGGTTCTTTGACCGTGCGAATTTCTGCGTGCATTCCAAACCGGTCGAGGAGTTGGGGACGGAGTTCACCTTCTTCTGGGTTTCCTGAACCGACAAGCACAAACTTGGCTGGGTGACGGATGGAAATTCCTTCCCGTTCCACAGTGTTCCAACCACTAGCAGCGGAATCGAGAAGTACGTCTACCAAGTGGTCATCTAACAAGTTGACTTCATCAACGTAGAGAATTCCTCTGTTGGCTTTGGCTAGTAATCCGGGTTCAAAAGCCTTGACACCTTCAGATAAAGCCTTTTCAATGTCAATTGTGCCGCAAACCCGGTCTTCTGTAGCACCCAATGGTAAATCTACCATTTGCACCTTTTTATGAGCAATGGGAATTTCCATTCCCCGGGCTACCTGTTGACGAACTTCATCACTCATCAAGTCTGGGTCGTTGGGGTCACTGTTGAAGGGGTCATTGGCGACAACAGGGATTTCTGGTAAAAGATCCGCTAGGGCGCGGATAGTTGTAGATTTGCCGGTGCCGCGATCGCCCATAATCATTACACCACCTATTTTGGGGTCAATGACGTTTAGTAATAGCGCCAGTTTCATTTCTTCTTGACCGACGATGGCTGTAAATGGAAAGACCGCACGACGCGCACTCGCACTAGCTTGAGCAGTTGAAGTCACTAAATTACCTTAACAATATTTTTTATTACAATTCTTTATTTTGACACATTTGGGCTAAGGGGGTAGATTAGATCCCCAACTTTTTCTAGAAGTCGAGTATCTGGGTATAATCCTGATAATGTAAGTTAAAAACTTAATCATCTAAAATCAATTAGAGAAGTAGAAATTACAAAATTATTAGGAGCATAAGTTAAGGAGAACTTAAACCATGAACAAATTATTAGATGAAACCTTGTCCTGTGAAATTGCTAAAACCATCAAAAGCAAAGCTAAAAAACCTTTTGATAATGCTTATAAAGCCTTGCTAATAACTGAAGAAGCAAAGTATATCCAAGGCTTTTTAGTATTTGCAGGTCAGCCATATAAACCAGTTGAACATGGTTGGATTGAAGTTAATGATCTAATTATCGATCCGACACTTCCTCACTTACAAAAAAATCCCCAAGAACTTTATTATTTTCCTGCTCAAAGTCTAAGTGCTAAAAAGCTTAAAGCCATTATTGAAGAATCTAAGGAAGATTATCCAGAGGATGATCCTTTACCTATTTATGGTGAAGCACCCTATGATTATTATGGTGATGTTATGTTGGGGGGTCTAGAATATTTGACAGCTTATCAAGCAGCACAGGCAAAATGTCAAGAAATCAATGGCTTGAATTTTGAAAAAAATTAGTTGTAATTGGAAAATTTTTCGGCAAATAACATTCATTACTGCGAGGATTGATGAAAAATCAAACACTTTTTTAGCTTCTGGATTATCCTAACTCTTCCTGACTCCTTCTTCCTCCTGAATTCTGACTCGTGAATCCTGACTCCTAATTATGAGCATCTTCCCATCTCCAAGTAAATCCAAACCAGAATACCGTCGTCGAGAAAATGACTGGCGGTTATTTTTGCGTTTAGTACCCTATGGTCGTCGTTATAGCAACCTATTAGCAGTATCTATGTTTCTGCTGATTCCTATTGCTGTTGCTAGTGCTATCAAACCCTTATTAGTGGGACAGGCAATTTCTTTAATTCGCAAAGAACCTAGCACATATCAATTTCTCCAAAATCTGCCTTTATGGCAAGGTTTAAATACTCTCATTGGAATGTTGCTAATAGCAACTACTCTCCGTTTAGTATTAACAGGTATACAAGGTTATTTAGTTCAGAAACTAGGACAAAAAATTACGGCGGATATTCGTGAGGATTTATTTAATCATGTTACATCTTTAGCTGTACGTTTTTTTGATCGCACACCTGTAGGGATGTTGATTACTAGATTAACCAGTGATGTGGAAAGTTTGGGAGATGTTTTTTCTACTGGGGCTGTAGGCATTATTTCTGATTTATTGTCTATGGTAGTGATTGTCGGATTAATGTTTTCAATTCAATGGCAACTTGCTTCTTTGTTAATATTTATCTTGTTGCCAGTTACTTGGTTGATGATTTATTTTCAACAGCAATATCGAGATGCTAATTATAAAACAAGGGAAGAACTTTCTAAACTCAATTCTCAACTGCAAGAAAATATTGTCGGTATTAATGTAGTCCAATTATTTCGCCGTGAAAAATTTAATTCCGAGTTGTTTCGAGCTACAAATCAACGTTATGTTAAGGAAGTAGATACTAGTATTTGGTATGATTCAGCAGTTTCTGCAACTTTGGAATGGGTTGCTTTAATGGCTATTGCTGGAGTTTTATGGTTAGGTGGTTGGTTATTATTAGATGAAAAAATTTCTTTTGGGATTTTATCAGCTTTTATTTTATATGCCCAACAATTCTTTGAACCATTGCGAAATTTTGCGGAAAAGTTTACGGTGATTCAATCTGGATTTACTGCTATTGAAAGAGTAGTTAATCTTTTAGATGAACCCATCGAAATTAAAGATTATTCTCAGCCTCAAGGTTCTGGTTTGAATTTGCCATTGAGCTATATTCAGGAGATAGTTCCTAAATTAGAATCTCAAGATTTTACACCTATTCCGGCCTTAGGAGAAATTAAGTTTGAAAATGTTTCTTTTGCTTATAAAGATAATGATTACGTTATTAAGAATTTAGACTTTACTATTCACCCTGGAGAAAAGGTAGCTTTAGTTGGTCCGACTGGTGCAGGTAAAAGTTCAATTATTCGCCTTTTATGTCGTCTTTATGAACCAACTCAAGGCAGGATTCTCGTAGATGGTGTGGACATCAGCGAGATTCCTCAAGTGGAATTAAGACGTTATATGACGGTAATTTTGCAAGAAGCATTTTTGTTTGCTGGTAATGTTAAAAGTAATATTACTTTGGGTGATAACTACAGTTTTGCAGAAATTCAACAAGCAGCAGAAAAAACTAATGTAGCCACATTTATTAACCAATTACCCCAAGGTTATAATACTCAATTGCGAGAACGGGCGACAAATCTTTCTAGTGGACAAAAACAACTTTTAGCCTTTGCCCGTGCGGCTATTCGTAACCCCCAAATTTTAGTTTTAGATGAAGCTACTGCTAGTTTGGATGTGGGAACAGAGGCTTTGGTTCAAGAAGCTTTAAATCAGTTGTTAATCCAACGGACATCAATTATTATTGCTCACCGTTTGTCTACAATTCGTAATGTAGATCGGATTTTTGTATTGAAGAGAGGGGAATTGATTGAACAAGGAAGTCATGAAGAACTGTTACAACAACAAGGATTTTATGCCACTTTGCACAATTTACAAATGTTAGGTGCTTAATCACAGGTGTGTAGTATTCTTTTGATCTAAATCACTCATTTATCAAACAGAATTCATTCTGACTTCTGACTCCTGTTTGATAATTCGTTCATCAAAAAATATAATTAATTTAACAATACCTTAGCCATTTTTGTTGCCAAAACTGGGCAGCAAATTCAATGCGGTTAAAGTCACCCCCCAATACAAAAATTGCCTGAGGTATAGGAACTTGGTTAAAAGCGATAGCGAAGCGCTGCTGCAAGCAGATCGCTATCTTCATAGGAATTATACCCGCAAACCCAAATATGAAAGCCAAAACCAATCTAGCTATTTTCAACTTCCATTTCATACACAAAAGTAACTGGATTTGACACTCTACAGCCAGACACCAAGCTAGTCTTACTCCTGACTCCGGACTCCTGCTGTATTAATTATTAATTTTTAATTCCGCGTTTCTAAAACTGTTCCCACCAAACACACTCCATTTAAATTTGCACCATTTAAATTAACTGCATCTAATTCAGCACATAGTAAACTAGCCCTTGTTAAATTCGCTCCTGCCAAATTTGCTGCTCTTAAATCAGCTTCTTCAAGATTCGCTTCAATTAATAAAGCCCCTTGTAAATCAGCCCCTTGTAAATCAGCCCCTTTGAGATTAGCCCCAGTCAGATTAGCGCCGCGTAAATCCGCACCGCGTAAGTCAACACCTTGCAAATTTACATTTCTTAAATTAGCACCGCTTAAAAAAGCACCTGCTAAAGACGCATCATTAAGAATTGCCCCCATCAAGTTACTACCACGCAAATTACTACCCCGTAAGTCTGCGCTTGTCAAGTTAGCTTGCATCAAGTTAGCACCCACGAGGTTAGCTCGCAAGTCAGTTTCTTGCAGGTTTGCCCCCATTAAATTTGCCCCTGCAAAATGGCTACCTTCCAATTGAGAACCAGTGAAGTCAGTTCCCACCAAAGTAGCCCCTGTTAAATTTATCTGCCTTAAATCTAGGTGAGATAGATCCTCATCTTCTAAATTTGCACCGGGAAGTTGTTTATTTGGTCCAATCATCTGTAACTTTTCATTCATTGGCTGTAAATTGAAATCTGTTCACTACTTTTGCTGTGACTATCCCAACGGGAGTCGAGTAACCATAAGCCGCCGCTGACTTTTGGTGTCATTATGGGTAAATCAAGTCCCTGCTGTAAACCCATGACTAATAAAGTTAAGGTATCTACAAGTTTAGGATCAAAGCGGGTAGATTGTTGTTTTCGACACTGATCTAAAGCCTGCGAGAATATCTCTATTCCGCCTTTATTTGAGTATTTATACTGGTTGACTAGTAATTGAAATTCTGATACTAGAGACAAAATTCGTGATTCCAAAGGAATATCATCAGCAGCTAAACTGGCAGGTTCACCTGTGCCATCCCACCATTCGCTTTGGTGGGTAATAATTTGAGCTATAGCCCGTAATCGCGGCATTATTCGTAATGCTTGCGCTCCTGGTACTAGGGGACAAGCTAGGGGACAACTGGGGGCTTCTTCTTGATAAGTGTTTCTGACGTGACTTGGAGTAATCAGACTTTCAATGTTTTGCAATGGATCTAGGCGATGTAACAAAGCCGCAAGGCGTAGTCTTTTAATTTGCCATGCAGGTAAATCCAATAATTGCCCCATTGTTTCCGCTACAGATGCTACTTCTGAGGCGGCTATGGGATTACTGGTATCTGCTAGATCAATCAATTGCGCCATCCGCAAAAATGCTTGAATTTCGTTAGATACCAAGTTACGATCTAGAAATTGTTGGTGGGATACTGTGAGAATAGGTAAGTTACCTTGTCCTATTTTCAGGTAGTCAACAACACGAGCAACGACGGTAGCCACTTCTGCCGCTGGACATATAGCTGGATGAATTGCCTGTTTATATTGACTAAGTTTAAGTGCTAGTTCAGAATGATAATCTTTGATATGAGCGATCGCTAACTCTGCGGTTTCTTCGACTAATTCCGGTTCAAATGTCCATAAACCGTAGAATTTACGCTCTAAATCACAAGTTGGCAAGCCCCCAACCCCATAATCAGCCTCAGATAATTCTTGACAAATTACCATTGCTGTGTAATCAGGAGCCAAAATAATCAAGTGCCACTCCTGCGCCACAGGATCATCAGTAGCTAATCCCACTAAATCAATATTCGGTAATTGTCCCGTAGGATGTTCAGCAAAGCCAGAATCAGCCGTCGCCATAATCACAATTTCTCGGCTGTGTTGCGCCATATCTGCATATCTTTGTGCTTCTTGCAGATACCATTTACCCTGTTGAAAAGCTGTAATTACCAATGGTCCATTATTTTTAGTTAAAACATGGTCTTCCAAGGCATGACAGAGGGCAACTAATGTATTTTTATAGTACACGCCAAAATGAATTGGTCTAGCACTATGGCGGTGAGAGGCTTCTAATTGTTGAAGAATTGAACCTTGTAACATGGAATTAAGGGTTGGGGATTTCAGATTAAAAGGCGGTTAAAAACCGCGTCTACACAGGCAAAACCGTTGATTATTTCTTAGATTAAATCGGCGGTTAAAAACCACCTGCGTGGGTTAAATAACCGTTGATTTTTTATTAGTCCGCGCAGGCGGACTTTGTTTGCGTAGCCGCGTTCGCGTAGCGTGGCGAAGCCATATTCCATTCGCCAGGGCTAAGATACACCTGCTAACTGTTTTTCTGGTTGATCTATGGGTGCAGAAAGGGCTGTTTCTAATTCAGCACAACCCAATTTGTTCTCTAAAATATTCATCACTTCTCGTCCGAAGTCATTGGGATTTTGTTGCCAAGCTTGTAAGCAAACTTCACCAAAGAAAGAACCCAGAGGTTCAGGATTCCAGAGGAGTTTTTTCGCTGTCCAAGGCATTAAACTCATGGGATCATAGCCTGGTTTGAGAATACCCTCTTTAAAGGCATATTCTTCTAAATGGGTATGGGGTTG
>JBAXRM010000223.1:0-7237 GCA_037131225.1 Nostocales cyanobacterium ELA583
ACACACTCCCTTTCAGGTGAGTGTGGGCAACGAGCGTGACTCCTAATCCGGACATTAACGTAGGGGCGTATAGCAATACGCCCCTAGACCGTGCGCCCCACGGTTCTTTGGTTTTGAGATTTGTTTTTTGTTTTGTAGGCTATGTGTTATGTCTGGTGGGCATTGCCCACCCTACCATACTAATATTCTATGGTGTTTCTGGAAATGTTTGCACCTTACTATCAGGACTGAGGATAACTCGTACCCTTACATTTTGCCCAGATTTATTAGTGGAAACAAAAGGTTTGCCAATTTGCGGAATACCACTACTATCAATGTATTGTCTGGCAACTTGATTTAAGGGCAAAATTCTTTCAATTGTGCCATCAACTCCCAATGTTAAACTATATTCCAGAGTTTGAGAAAGTCCAGTTGGTGGTTGCCAACGCTTGTTGAGGTATTCTCTGGCTTCTGCTACTTGGGGTGTATCAAATAAAGTCTTATTATTAGGAACTTCCGTCTCTGGAGTGGTTTTAGTTCCAGTTCTTAATTTTCTCACTAAATTATCTTGATTTTCCGCCAGCGATGCCTGATTTGGTGTATTAATGCCAACAACACCTGAAAGGGATTCTCCAGCAGAAGGAGTAGGAATTGTGTTAGGAATACTACTAAGACTGTTGTTAGGGATAGTGCTAATAGATGGAGATGGTTGGAGAAGATTAGATGGCATATTCTTAGATTTACTGGTCCTCGTCTCCTTTTTAGCCGGAATCTTGGGAGAATTAGGTATAAGCCCTGTTACTATAGTACCATTAGAATTAAGCATTGTCCCGGATAGGGGAATTTGTGGAGTTACAGGATTAGCAGAAGTATTGGTTAAGGGCGGCTGAGATTTTGTTGTTGTGGACGGGATAGTTGCATTAGGAAAGGAAAGCGGTGGTGCGGGAGTACTAAAGTTAGGAAGTGGTGGTGTCAGTTGGGGTTGAGGAGTGATTAAATTAAGTGACGGTGTTGGTATAGCGTCTTGTATAGGGGGTGCTATAGCAATTGGTTTTAGGGACTCAGGCGGATTTTTAGCTACTTTCTGCTGATTTTTCTGCATATTGCTGGCATATTGCCAGGTAAATGGTGTTAAACCTGCTGCTAATACTAAAACAGCAGCTATAGGCGCCCATTTAGGTAGATTGGGACTAACAGTTTGATGACTGGTTGTTGGTAAGACAATCATATCAGATGAGTATTCATCTAAAGCTGTTGCTAAATCAAATAGTTGTAGTAAACTCAGTTCAATTACTTCTTTTGATGTTTGGTTAGCAAGATCACCAAAATAAAGTTTATGAGTTAAATTATTACTAGCTTCTAAATAAACTTTTGTTTGGGGAGTTTGAGTTTTAAAGGATGATAAATTTTGGGTAGAAAAGACACTAGGAGGAATGTCTTTTACTTCTGGCTCTGACTCTGTATTGGTATGATCATTTTCTGATAATGTAATACTGAAATCTTCAACAGATTGTTGCAGAAGTTTTTGAATATAAGTGGTAACGATATTACATAAAACTTCTAGTTGCTGGTGATCACCCTGAATGAGAATTTTCTGTTCTTCTGGTAGTCGTGGATCATCAAATTGTAAGCGAAAACTGAGATCATTAATAATAGTTTGGTCTGTCCACCGGGATAATGGGGAGTTTTGCGCCGATATTTCTAATGTGCAAGTCGGAGGGGTGTAGCGACGAATGACAGAATTTGATGGAGACATAACAACAATTACAAAGAAAAAAATAGGGAATTTTGGATTTTAGATTGAGAATGGAAATCGAAAATCGAAAATTATTTTGTGGAAGGATCTATGAGTGCTAACCACAAACGGCGGTGTCCACCAGAAGCACTATAAAAGAGTAAATTTATTAACAGTTTTAGGGCTAAGTGGGTAAGTAAATATGTTGAAGTTGGTTCTTCTTCTTCCATGCGTTCTTGGTAAGTATTGCAAAAAGTATCTATGTAGTCTCCCAATAACGCAGTTTGGTGAGGTTTCTGCTTATTTGCTGTCATTTGTTCTAATAAACCTACAGCCCGACGAATTATTTCTTGGTGCTGTTTGGCAAGATGACAGATAATAAGAACTAGAGATCGAGCCTCTTCTATGTCTAACTTTTTTCTTCCTCCTTGACTTTTGCGAAGGGGATTTGATTGCCGCAATCGCCACAAGGCCACCCGATCTGGTACTTTTGATTCTAGGTTGAGATTAACTGCGGCTGACAGCATTGCTTCTGAACCAATTCCAGTTAGACTTTCTAGGGCTATTAGCACTAAATCTAACTGAGTTTTAATGTTTTCCCATTGAATTGTGTTTGGGGTGGGGATTTGGCTTAAATCCTCCCAAGGTGACTTTGGTATAGTGGATTTAGCGGTTGAGTGCATAACTTTTAGCATAGATGATTAGGCTGAAAGAAGCTGTGACTGTTACTTATTTGGAAACGAGATTAGTCATTGGTCATTGGTCATTGGTCATTGGTCATTGGTCATTGGTCATTGGTCATTGGTCATAAAAAAATTATTACCTATTACCTATTACCTATTACCTATTACCTATTACCTTTAAATATGAGCAATTGTGACACCAGTACCACCATCAGATTGTTCTGCGGGTTCGTAGTTTGTAACTCTGGGATGTTGTTGTAAGAAGGCGTGAACTCCTTGTTTCAGTTTACCAGTACCGTGTCCATGAATAATCCATAGGGGTCCATCGGCTTCAGAAATGGCTTTATCTAAGATGTATTCGGCATCAGCTACTCTTTTTCCGCGCAAATCTACAGTATTTTTAGAGGTGCGAATGGCTGGGGCTGGTGGGGGTGGAATTACGGCTGGGGCTGGTTTAGATTTAACTATGGGTTCGGGTTTTTGTCCATCTAGTGATTCTACGTCTTGGAGTTGGACTGTCATTTTCATGATGCCAAAGCGAATAGTAAAATTGCCGTCAGCATCAGGATTTGTTAAAACTTCAGCGGTTTGTCCTAATTTGGGAATTCGCACGCGATCGCTTACTTTGGGCATGAAACCAGCTTTGGGTTTTGCTGGGGGTGCAGGTTCGTATTTCTGGGCAATTTGATTAATAGATGCGGTGGCTTGTTGGGCATCTTGGGCGTTGGCTGTGCCTTTTTGCAAGCGGCGGATTACTTGGGCAATTTCTCCTTTGGCTTGGGTAATTGCTTGTGCAACGGCAATTTCTTGGGAAGCCCGCAAATCTTTTTCTCTGGCTTCTAAGGCTGCGGCTTTGTCAGAAACTTCTTTATATAATTTTTCGGCTTGACGTAATAAACTTTGGGCTTCGGCGGCTTTGGTTTCTTGATTGCGGCGTTGGGCTTCTAAACCGGCAATGACTTGGTTTACTTCGTCTGTGGCTTCTCCAACTTGAGTTTTCGCTTCTGCTACTACTTCTGGTTTTAAGCCTAAACGCAAGGCAATACTCAAAGCGTTAGAACGGCCAGGAATCCCCCACAACAGCCGATAGGTAGGTGAAAGTGTGGTTTCATTAAATTCTACGGAAGCATTCTCAAACCGGGGATCTTCGTATTTAAGAGCTTTGAGTTCGCCAAAGTGGGTACTAGCCATTGTTAGCTGGGTATAATTGGCGAGGTATTTCAGTAAAGCGATCGCTAATGCACTACCTTCAACCGGATCTGTACCTGCACCAACTTCATCCAGTAACACCAGAGATTGGGAATGGGTAATTGGTAGTTTTATTCCCTCTTCCTCTGATTTTTGACTGGGCGCAGGCCCTGCGCCCCTACCTCCTGACTCCTCCAATGCTTCTAATATTCGACTAATGCGGCGAATATGTCCTGAGAATGTAGATAAACTTTGTTGTAAAGATTGTTCATCCCCAATATCAGCTAAAACTTGCGAAAACCACGGCATTTCTACGGGTTCACGGGCGGGAACAAATAAACCCACTTTCGCCATGATGGCCGCTAATCCCAAGGTTTTTAATGTTACAGTTTTTCCGCCTGTATTGGGTCCTGTAATTGTGACTACCCGAATTTGGGGACTAATTAATAAGTCTACGGGAATTACGGGATTTCCTTGTTCGTGCTGCTGTTGCCATACTAACAACGGGTGGCGCAGATTTCGCAAGGTGATAATTTCATTGTCTTCTCGATTAACAAAACGCGGAGGGTTAGAACCTATCCACAGACTATAACGAGATTTTGCAACTGCCAAATCTAAAGTAGTGACAATGGCTAATAACCGTTCTAAATCTGGGGTAACTTCTGCTACTTTCTCCGTCAAAGTGCGGCGAACTGCTTCGGCTTCAGTTTGTTCTTTTCTGATAATTTGCCGCAGTTGATTACCCAAGAGGACGACACTGTTAGGCTCTATATAGAGGGTTGCGCCACTGGTTGAGGTGTCGTGAACAATACCGGGAATTGCGTCCTTTTGCGGGGCTTTAACGGGGATGACAAAGCGATCGCTTCTTTGCGTAATTAACTGTTCTTGAATTGCCCCCGATTTAGCTTGGATAATATTTTGGAGTTTTTGAGTGATTTGGCTACGAACTTTCCGCAATTCTCCGCGAATTTCCCCCATGTTCTGACTAGCGCGATCAGTTACTTGTCCGCGTTCATCTATACAACGGTGGATTTCCTGTTCTAATTCTGGGTAAGTCCGCAATTGCGCCACTAAATCGGCTAAAACTGGGACATTTTCCTGATTATCAATGACACGGCGTAAATTTCTTGTTCCTGCTAGGGTAGTAGCGATCGCTAATAGTTCCTCTCCAGGTAAAATACTTTGGAGTGCTGCCCGTTCTAGAGAATCACCAATATCTTGTATTCCTTCAAAGGATAATCCTGGATGTAAACGAATTTCCAGTTCGTAAACTTCCTTAGTTTGCGCTAATAAATGTTCACTTTCTGCCTGAGTTTCAGGAATCGGCAGGTTACGCGCAACGATTGACCCTAACTTAGTCGCCGCAAAGGTGGAAAGATGCTGGCACAGACGGGGCCACTCTAGTAATTCTAAGGTTTCAGATTGAATCAAGGTTTCAACAACTAATCTGAAATTATCGTAACAATTTTAGCCACTATTAGACTACATTTTCCAGAATCAAATTTTTTCTGGTGTCAGTGAGGCAAAAATATATGGTGCTAAATAAATATCTGACGTGATATTCAGTATCACTGACAATAGAGGGTTTATATATGACTCACACGCTCAACTCAATATTTAAATTTTCCTCACTATCCACCAAAATTGAAACTCCATAGCGGGGTAATATTTCTGCAAAAGGGGGTTTACCAACTCTTGGCTAGGGAATAATATAATATTGTTTTTTGATCTCATAGATTTCATGATTTTATAGGTAATTTTGTATGGTAGTGGATTTTTCGGTTTTGCCCTTGGGGTTTTTATTTACTTCTCCTGGCCCAATTGTGGTCAAACTAGGACCAATAGTTATTCGTTGGTATGGGTTGTTAATTGCCTCTGCTGTACTAATTGGTGTTAGTCTTTCGGGGTACTTAGCCAAACGTCGTCATATTAATCCCGATTTAATCAGTGATTTATCAATTTGGTTGGTGATTGGAGCTATTCCTGCCGCTAGATTGTATTATGTTTTGTTTCAATGGTCAGAATATTCTCAGCACCCGGAACGGATAATTGCGATTTGGCAAGGGGGTATTGCGATTCATGGGGCAATTATTGGCGGTGCGATCGCGGCGTTGATTTTTGCTAAACTGAATAAAATATCTTTTTGGCAATTAACTGATTTGGTTGCTCCTTCATTAATATTAGGGCAAGCAATTGGTAGGTGGGGAAATTTTTTCAACTCGGAAGCGTTTGGTCGTCCGACTAATTTACCTTGGAAGTTATATATTCCCCTAGATCGTCGTCCTGTGGATTTAGTGAATTTTGAATATTTTCATCCCACTTTCTTGTATGAATCACTGTGGAACTTAATGGTGTTTGCAGTGTTAATAACTTTGTTTTTTCGAGCTTTATCTAAAAAACCCCGTTTGCAAGTAGGGACGTTATTTTTAGTTTATTGGATAGCCTATAGCTTGGGTCGGTTTTGGATTGAAGGTTTACGCACAGATAGCTTAATGCTAGGACCTTTACGGATGGCACAAATGGTGAGTTTAGGGGGAATGACTTTAGGATTAGTTGGTTTAGCTTGGCTGTATGTACTCAAGCGTCCTTTACCTGATGTTATTTCTCCGGCGAAGGGAGATGACTAAAAATAAAAAATGCCCCAGAGTAATTAATCTCTAGGGCTTAACCAGGGTGCATCTACCATCTATTTTTACTAGGAAAAGGGGGTGAATCCGGAAGGGTGCTAGGGAAATGCTAAAAGTTTTTTTTGCCGGGTTTTGAAGAGGAAAATTGATGAGTGAATCTACTAATGATTTGAATTATTGTAAGTATCCAAGTTTGCTAGAACCAGCAGTTTATATTGTGGGTGCGGGTCCCGGAGATCCTGATTTATTAACGGTGAGAGCGCAAAAGTTGTTGGCTGCGGCTGATGTGATTTTATTTGCAGATTCCTTAATTCCCGAACAAATATTAGATGTTTGTCGTGCAGATGCGGAAATTATTAAAACAGCAAATCGGACTTTGGAAGAAATTTTACCACTGATGATTAATGCAGTGCGATCGCATAAATCTGTGGTCAGACTACATTCTGGTGATCCTAGTCTATATAGCGCTATTCATGAACAAATGCAGCTATTAGCCGCTGCTAATATCCCTTTTGAGATCATTCCTGGGATCAGCGCCTTTCAAGCTGCCGCAGCTAAACTGAAGATAGAGTTAACTGTTCCTGGCTTGGTGCAGACTATTATTCTGACTCGCATTAGTGGCCGCACCCATGTACCTGATACTGAAGAATTGACAGCTTTAGCAGCACATCAAGCCAGTTTATGTTTATATCTAAGTGTGACCCATATCACTGAAGCCCAAGCCAAATTGTTGCAACATTATGATCAAGACACTCCGGTAGCCATTTGCTATCGCTTAGGCTGGCCAGATGAAAAAATTCGGGTTGTTACCCTAGCACAAATGGCAGATTGTACTCATGAAGAAAAATTACGACGAACTACACTTTATGTAATTAGTCCCGCACTATTACCAGTAAGTGGACGTTCCCGTTTATATCATCCTGAACATAATCATCTATTCCGTTCATCACATTCAGATATAGCAGGAGTCAGTAGGGGCAATCCCCCCGTGGTTGCCCCTCTTGTGGAGTAGGGGCAATCCCCCC
>JBAXRM010000224.1:0-7209 GCA_037131225.1 Nostocales cyanobacterium ELA583
ACTAGATATTCACGATATCTCAGATGTCAGGGAATGTCTCGGTTAAAAGTATCAGGTAAAATAATGTGCCTTTACAGGAACTCCAGACGTAACTTAAAAATATGAGTGGTAAATTAATTGTCTTTGAAGGCGTGGAAGGTTGTGGTAAAACTACTCAGATACAACTGTGTTCTCAATGGCTAGAAAGTTTAAATATATCCGTAGTGCTAACTCGTGAACCGGGGGGAACAGAGTTAGGAAAGGATTTGCGGACATTATTGTTGGAGAAGTCACCAATTAAGCCAGTGGGGCAAGTGACAGAATTGCTATTGTATGCGGCAGATAGGGCACAACATATTGAAGAGGAATTAAAACCGAATTTAGCCATAGGTAAATATATTTTATGCGATCGCTATACTGATTCTACTATCGCCTATCAAGGTTATGGTAGGGGTTTAAATATAAGTATAATTAATCAACTTAATCAGATTTCTACTGGGGGTTTGCAAAGTGATTTAACTATTTGGTTAGATGTGGATGTGGAATTAGGGTTATCGCGCAAACGTGGACAAGCTAAACTAGATCGAATTGAACAGGAAAAAATAGCTTTTCATCGGCGAGTACAGCGGGGATATACGGAATTAGCTGTATCTTATCCATCCCGAATTGTGCGAGTAGATGGCAGTAGCAGTCAAGATATTGTGCAAAAAAGTATACAGGAAATCTTACAGAATCGCCTGTTTTCATAATTTATGTTTTCGTCATTAGTTGGACAACAGCAAGCAGTCGAATTATTAACCCAATCAGTTAAACAAAACCGAGTTGCACCAGCTTATATGTTCGTGGGTGCAGAAGGTGTGGGTAGAAGTTTAGCAGCCAGATGTTTTATTGAATTACTTTTTTCTAGTTCTGTAAAACCTGATCAAATTCCCATTTTACAAAATCGAATTCGCCAAAGAAATCATCCGGCTTTATTGTGGGTAGAACCAACTTATCAATATCAAGGACAAAGACTCACCCCAGCAGAAGCAGCAGAAAAAGGTGTTAAACGCAAAGCACCACCGGTAATTCGTTTAGAACAAATTCGAGAAATTACGCAATTTCTTTCCCGTCCACCGTTGGAAGCAGAAAGAAATGTCATAGTTTTAGAACAAGCGGAAACAATGGCCGAATCTGCGGCAAATGCGTTGTTAAAAACCTTAGAAGAACCCGGAAAAGCGACGTTAATTTTAATTGCCCCTTCCCCGGAATCTGTGTTACCAACTTTAGTATCCCGTTGTCAGAAAATTCCTTTTTATCGGTTGGATACTACTGCTATGACTCAGGTATTGACGCAAACAGGAAATGCTGAGATTTTGCAACATCCAGAAGTTTTAAATATCGCCGCAGGTAGTCCAGGAAATGCGATTTCATCTTACCAACAATTACAAAATATTCCTAGCGAATTTATAGCACAGGTGAAGAAAACGCCAACATCTTACCGTCATGCTTTAGAATTAGCTAAGAAAATTGATAAGGAATTAGATACTGAAGCCCAATTATGGTTAATTGATTATTTGCAACAATACTATTGGCAACAAATACATGAACCAAAAATTATTCAACAGTTAGAAAAAACTCGGAAACATTTACTTTGTTATGCCCAACCTCGTTTGGTTTGGGAATGCACATTTTTAGATTTGTTTCAGATATCGCAAATATCGCACTAAAATTTTGATAACGGTGCGTTACAAACTTCGTTCTAACACACCCTACAATACTATTTTCGCATTTAATCAGGATTACAACGAATTTCAATCATAAATCCATCGGGGTCATAAAAGTACACTCCTCTACCTGTAGGACGGGTAAGCGGTCCATAAGCAATGACTAAATTATTTTCTCTGATAACAGCTACAGCTTGATCAAAAAATTGGGGATTAATATCAAATGCTAAATGATATGCTCTGGTAAATGATTTACTAGGATCGGGATCTGGCGGTAATAATTCTGGTTCTCCAAATAGGTCTATAACTGTGCCATCAGGAGTGACAAAATTAGCGACTTTACCCACAGCAACAAGTTCTTTTAATGTTTCTGGTATTTCTTCTCCTGTGAGTTCGTGTAAGCCTAAAATATGACCGTAAAAATAGCGAGAGGCTTGCATATCAGCGACATTGAAAGCGATATGATGGACTTTACGTAAATATCCAGTGGGAATGGTTTTATTATTCATGTTTAATAATTGGGAATTTTTGAAATATTTTAACTTCTGGCAAAAATGTGGATATGAAAACCCTAAAATTTATGGATTAATTTCCAATCAGGATTTAGTTAAAGTTTAGATTTTGACGATAATTATAGCTTTTTTTAAATCTGGTTGATGTAAAATTTTTTATGGGTTCAGATAGCATTGTTTAACAAATCTTCGAGATTTTTGAGAAACGGATAGTTAATTCAATTGGGTATTAGTAACCCTCTATAGTAATATTTTTTTAAAATATCGTGATCTAAATCACGTCAGTACCTGCTATTAACTAGTAGTCTCTTAAAACTATTGAGTTTTATTATTCAGGAAAACTGACTTCTTAAGCAATCCCAGAAAAACCTATGAAACCCCTACGTTTAATGCCTTTGTTCCTTGTAGCCTTATAGCTGTGATGATGACGCTGTGGTCAAGTAGTTAGTTTTTCTTCTAATGCTTGTATCCACTGCTTCATTTACTCTATATTCTTTCAACGAAAAGAGAGTAATTAATTATTATTTAGCAAATAGTGTACAATTAATTGATAAAACCACACACAAAACATGGCCACAAAAATCCCCGTTACCGTCATCACAGGCTTCTTAGGAAGCGGTAAAACCAGCATTATCCGTCACTTACTCCAAAACAACCAAGGACGACGGATAGCAGTATTAGTCAACGAATTTGGCGAACTGGGAATAGATGGAGAATTATTAAAATCCTGTCAAATTTGCCCCGAAGATGAAACAGAAGCAAATCCAGAAACCCAAAAAAATAACAATATATTTGAACTCACAAACGGCTGTTTATGCTGCACTGTGCAAGAAGAATTTTACCCGACAATGCGGGAATTAATTAAACGCCGTGATAGCATTGATTGTATTGTCATTGAAACCTCTGGTTTAGCATTACCAAAACCTTTAATCAAAGCCTTTCGTTGGCAAGAAATCCGTAATGCTGCTACAGTAGATGCAGTAATTACAGTAGTAGATTGTGCTGCGGTGGCTGAGGGGACATTTGCTAGTGATTTAGATGCGATCGCTGCACAACGCCAAGAAGATGATAGTCTAGAACATGAAACACCATTACAAGAATTGTTTGAAGATCAACTTGCTTGTGCTGATTTAGTGATTTTGAATAAAACTGATTTAGTTGATAGTGAAACTCAAGCAAAAGTTTTAGAATTAGTCAAGCATGAATTACCGAGAGTTGTGAAAATAGTCTCTAGTGATTATGGTAAATTAGACCCATCTATATTATTAGGATTTGCAGCCGCAGTTGAAGATAATTTAGATTCTCGTCCTAGTCATCATGATACAGAAGAAGACCATGATCATGATGATGAAATTAACTCAACTCACGTAATTTTAGACCGGACATTTGACCCAGAAAAGCTTCAAGCAACATTAGAAAAACTAGCACAAGAACAGGAAATTTACCGGATTAAAGGTTTTGTGGCTGTTGCTAATAAACCCATGCGATTAGTTATGCAAGGTGTGGGAAATAGATTTGATAAATTTTATGATCGTCCTTGGAAACCAGAAGAAGCAAAACAAACCAGTTTAGTTTTTATCGGTCGTAATTTACAATCTTCAGTAATAGAATCTCAATTAGTAGCTTTGTAATAGAACAGGAGTCAGGAGTCAGGAGTAAAAAGAATTTAGTGTTTGAGGTTTAATTGAAAATATGAATATCACAGATTTATTTAATTTTGCCAATCTTTTCGTTTTGCCTTTTTGGGCTTTGATGATTCTTTTACCAAACTGGAATGTCACCCGCAAGGTAATGGAATCTTATTTACCTTTTGTGGTTTTATCTGGTGCATATCTTTACTTATTTGTCACCAGCATTACTCCAGAAAACGCCGCTGCTTTATCAAATCCTCAATTAGCAGATATAGCTAAGTTTTTTAGTAATGAAGATGCTGCTGCTATCGGTTGGATTCACTTTCTGGTAATGGATTTATTTGTGGGAAGATGGATTTATTGGGAAGGACAAAAAACCGGAATTTGGACAATTCACTCTATAACTTTGTGTTTATTTGCGGGTCCTTTAGGTGTGCTTTCTCATATTTTTACTTATTGGATTACTAAAGCCTTTTCTAAAGGTTCTGAAGGGGTGACAGAAGAAAAAGCTGCTGTTAATTAGATTCATATTAATGTAGGGGTTTAGCATTGCTCATTAGTGTCAACTTAACGTAAAACCTATTACCCGACTGGGAATGAATTCCCAGTCTAATAGCCAAAGTCATCTAAAGATGACTGAATATTCTGAAAATATTTAGTCTACTTCAGTAGACTTTGGTTATTAGCCCTGAACTTCAGTTCTGGGCGGGTGTGGAAACCAACAAATAAGCCATCTGTAGCCTAAGTTGACACCAATGAGCATTGCTAAACCCCTACAGCTATGATATCAAACTAATACCCTTATTTACCGCCCTTTATGATTTCACAGTTTTCTAACAGTTCCTTTAATTCATTCTTACTATTATTGGCAGATTTAAAACCAACCACACTAGAAATTACACCCATACCGATGTTAAGATGGGTTTGTTCGATTTTGCCAGTGTAAAATAAAACGACGCTTACAAATGGTAAAATTGCTGATGCTGTATTGAAAAATCAGATCAAGGTAGCTATGAATCAGAAAGTAGAAGAGAAAATTTCAGAGTTAATCGAGTCTTCAGAACTTGCATTTTCTGATCCTATAGCTGAAAATGCAGTACATAATGCCAGGAAAGCAGGGGAGGCTTTGTGCAAAGCCATAATTTTTAATCATTATAGAGAAACTTTTGGTGAAGAAATTATCTTAGGAAAAAAGAACTATAAAGGAATAACCAGAAAAAGTAAGCCAGATTTGAATGAATTAATTACTATAGTTACTCAAGAACAGGATTCACAATACATAATAATTACAAATAAAACAACCCGTGATAAAATTAAATCTTATCTTGACCTAATCAGAACTCATGGTAATCCTGCTTCACATAATCCTAATGTTCCAGCAGATAGAATAGATAGTAATGATTTATCAGTTACGAAGCAAACTCTAAATAATTTAATTATTTGGTTTTTTAAAGATTATTTAAGTAAGGATATTCCCACAGAACTAAAACCATTTATATCTTCATCTTTACCAATTATTCCCACAGAATTTAAAACTGTCATTGAAGATAAAACACAAATATTTTGCGGTCGCAAATTTGTATTTGATGCTGTTACTACATTTATCCAAAATCACCAAAGCGGATATTTTACAATCCTTGGTGATGCGGGAATGGGTAAAAGTGCCATAGCTGCAAAATATATTGTAGATAATCCTGGAACTATTTGCTTTTTTAATATTCGTACAGATGGTACAAACCGCCCTGATCAATTCCTTAAATCAATTCGTCAACAATTAGTAAATAGGTTTAATTTACAAAATGCGGAAAATGATAATTTATCTACTTTATTAACTAAAGCTAGTGAAAAATTAGCTGATTCTGAAAAATTAGTCATTGTTATTGATGCTTTAGATGAAGTTGATCAGGAAGATAATGGTAATTTATTAAATTTACCGATGTATTTACCAGATCATGTTTGCCTGATCCTTACCAGAAGACCTTACAATTCAGATGAGAAAAGATTAACACTTTCCCCAAATACTAAGTATGTAGAATTGGATTTAAGACAATATCAAGATAATAGTAAAGATGATATTAAAGCCTATATTTTAGAATTTATGGCTTTACCAAAATATCAAATAGGTTTAGATGACTGGATAGATAAACAAAATGGACTTAGTAAAGCGCAATTTGTTGATACTATTGCAGCTAAAAGTGAAAACAATTTCATGTATTTACGCCTTGTGTTAGAAGCTATTGCAGATGGAGTTTATAAAGATGAAAAACTAGAAGAATTACCCGCAGGTTTAGAGGGATATTATTATAGTCATTGGCGCATGATAGGAATGACTAAGAAACCTTTACCCAAGGATACAGCGGTTTCCGCTCTTATGAGGTACATCTTAGCCCCCTTATTGCCCCTCATCGCTTGCGGGGAGGGGTTGGGGGTGGGGTTTTTGTACCTCATAACACCGGGAAGTGCTGTAAAATCAAAATCATTTATGTGATGTGTGCTTTAAAAAGTGCCATATCCCGTGAGATGATTGTGAAATATTCCCAGGAAGATAATTTCACTGTGCAGGAAGTTCTCAAAGATTGGACACAATTTTTACAGGAACAAAAAACCTATCAACCGCCTCGTTATCGCTTTTATCATGAAAGTTTCCGCGATTTTTTACAACGTCAGGATATTGTGGAAGCTGCGGGGGTGAGTTTACCAGAAATCGGCGCGGAAGTTGCTAATAAGATGGATGAGGGATTAATACTATGAGTAACTTTCGTAATTGGTTTAATGAACAGTCAGAGGAAGTACAAGAACAGTTTTTAGGTGAATATCTCCAATTACGACTAAAGAGTAAAGAATACGAGAAACTATGTAAATTACTAGCTAACTACTACTTTATTGAAGCGAAAATCAATCATCCCTTATTTGGAGTGCAAGCACTGATTGAAGATTATGATTTACTCCAAGATGAAACCCTATTAACCGAATTTCCAGAAGATGGAAAAATATCATCATTAAAAAAGATTCAAGGTGCTTTGCGACTCTCTGCACATATTATCAATCGAGATAGTCAACAATTACCAGCACAACTAACAGGGAGATTACTACATTTTCACACACCAGAAATTAACAACCTCCTGCAACAACTACCCACAGATCAAGGTTTACGTTGTTTAATCCCTAGTCTCACCCCTCCCGGTAGTCCCCTGATTCGCACCCTCTCAGGTCATAGCAGTTCGGTAAATGCGATCGCACTCACACCCGATGGAAAAAACGTGATTTCTGGTTCACTTGACAAGACTATCAAAATCTGGGATCTGGTCACAGGTCAAGAAAAGTTTACCCTTGAAGGTCATAGTGACTCGGTAAATGCGATCGCAGTCACACCCGATGCTA
>JBAXRM010000225.1:0-7192 GCA_037131225.1 Nostocales cyanobacterium ELA583
CCCCCCTTCCCTACAAGGGAATGGGGATTTTAAAGCCTCTCTCCTTACAGGGGAGAGGTTTGGAGAGGGGTTAATTTATACCTTGAAAACTTTTAAAACATCCTCTAAGAAAATGCGGGGAAAAGCTCAAACTTTCTCAAAGTCCCAACCCCCTTTATTGTCTCAAAAAGGTGTTGACTAACAGTGCAGTGTGGCGAAAATAACTAACCATTAAAAATCCCTAAAAAGCTTGTGCAATTTGCTTTTTAAATTTTTAATTCTTAATTTTCAATTCCACTCCGTACTGCTAGTTCAATCTTGCTTTAAGATTTAGCAACCTATAGGTTCACTAGCGCATATTTACGCAAGAACTCCTAAACTCCCAATTCCAGTATTAACTGGAGTTACAGGTACTACGGGTGTTGCAACAGCAGGTGTGGGTGCAGCTCCTGCGTCACCTGGTAGTGTTGCTGGACCTAAAGCTCCGACACCAGCGGGAAGGTCTGCACCTAAACCTAAGAAATCTTGTCCCGCAGTTAGGATGGTATTAGACTTACCTGCGGAGGTAGCGCTACTGCCTTGAGGACCGGAGACACTGCTTCCCATTAACAGTGACCCTTTGTTAGCATAATTACTAGCAGCTAGTTCAAAGTCAGCCCCACCGGTTACTATTTCTTGTTGTTGATCAGATAAAGCCACAAGTAAATCGGATGCGTTGATTTGATTTAACACGATTATTAGCCTCACTTACATAATTAGGTGTTTCACCACCCAACAATTTAACTATAAGCATGATTGCCTAATAATTCATAAACCTACGGGTAGAAAGTAAAGGTTGCAAATTTACCTCTAAAAGTAGAGACAAAATTGTTTTCAATTGTTATAATTAGTATTATTAATAATGAATCATCCATCTAATAAAATTCACGTAATATATTTATTTTTTAATTTTATAAAAAAATCTGAATATAGAGATTTATTCAGGTTTTTACTCAATAAAAAATTAAATATCTATATTTTTAGATATCTCTAATTTCAGAAAAATTATTTAGCTATATAGCAAACGGCTTAAAGCTTTACCCCTCTGGTAAACCTCTCCCCCGTTCACAGGGAGAGGCTTTGAACTGAATTTTTTCGTCAGGAAGAAGTAAAGTTCCTAACCGTTTTTAGTATATATAGCAATCTTAAATAATTTCTAAAAAATAGTAAGTAGGGTGGGCAATGCCTACAGCAGGGTATTTTACTGAGTATTGCCCACCCTATGGCTCAAAAATTAAATAGCAGTCATATATCAGAAATTATTCAGTAACTATAAAGTAACTGATTCAATAAGTAAGCACAGGTCGCGCTACCGATAGGAACTGTTAAATTATCTATCCCCCAAAAAGAAAATGCTTCTAACATTGTGGCGATTACGGCGACAATTAAGGAAACCATCCAAGTTTGCCATATATTACCTTGAGTAACCAGTAAAAGAGTTACACAAATAAAATAACTAATTAAAGTAACTGTTAAAGAACCTTCCCAACTTTTTTGAGAACCGAAAATTATATATTTATGTTTGCCAAATCGTTTACCAATTAAAGCAGCTAATCCATCTCCCCAAGCCATAGTCATAATTCCTAAAACAGCATATTGGGGTTGGTGTAAATACCAAAAAATACCTACTAAAACACCAATACTCACAGCATAGAAAAATGTTCCCAAACTGTGACGACCCACACTATTAATACCCGGAAGAATGGGGAATTTATACGATAATAAGGTAATAATACTCGCAAAAATTGAAGCTATAATGCCCACATAAGGGGGAATATCTAGCCACCAAGCGATGACAATAACGTTACCTGTGCCAATATGCACGATTTTACGGATGATTTCTGGTTCGCTATCAGTAAAACGACTAACTACCCAAGCAATACAGATAATTAATCCTACCCAAGCCGCAGCGGGGGCAATTTGCAGTGACAATGGGGAAAGGGCTTCCAAAGTGAGCAATGTGTTAAACAATGATGGAATAGAGATATTTTTAACTTTAATTCTACTTTATGGGGTTTGGATATGAAAATATTATTGATTTGGCTAATTAAGGGTTATCGCTTCTTTATTTCTCCTCTGTTTCCCCCTACTTGTCGCTTTCAACCGACTTGTTCTATGTATGCAATTCAAGCCATTGAACGGTTTGGGGTATTTCGTGGTAGTTGGATGGCTATTATGCGGATTCTACGCTGTCATCCTTTTCATCCAGGCGGTTATGATCCTGTTCCAGATGTGGAGAAAAAGTCCTGTTGTCAACATGAAGACTGAACACGGATTTAAGGGATTATTAGAGGGCGTTTGAAAAGTCTAATTTATACCCACCTGGCGACCAAAACTTTTCAAATATCCTCTTAGAGGATGTTTGAAAAGTTTTCCAGGTATAAATTAACCCCTCTCCAAACCTCTCCCCGAAGCGGGGAGAGGCTTTGAAACCCCCCTTCCCTCGTAGGGAAGGGGGGCAGGGGGGTTAGGTTTTTGGAGATTATTGGTTTTATTTAATACTTTATGGCTAACGCCACGCTATGCCTTCGGCACACTTCGTGAACGCTATCAAACATCCTCTTAGATTACACTGATTTTTATGGCTGGTGAGTAATTTTTGTTACGAAAATATTCCCATGACTGTATAATACTTGATAGCAACTATTTAATAACTAAAAAAATGCCCTCTTTTAAAAATAGATGGTTAATTTTTATGACAATTCCATCTGTAGCTAAGGCTAATGATCCAGGTCTTTGTTTTATGGTGACATCTTCTGGTAAAAAGATTAGTTTAGGGCAAATGGGCAAATGTGCAACTCTAAACCAATAACTGAAACTGTGTTACGGATACCAATTAAGCGTCGTGCCGCTAAGACTCCGATTATAGATGTTAAATTTAATGGCAATCAGGTTTTTGAGATGGTTTTTGATACTGGTGCAAGTGGGATTTTGATTAAAAAATCAATGATTTCAAAATCTTACTCTCTGTGACTCTGCGCCTCTGCGTGAGAAAAAAGCATACTTTCTTTCACCAACGCCTAAAAATTATCAATTAAAATGCGACCATATCACCAAATTCCCATTATTGAATGTAATGAATCTTTAGTTAAAATTCCTCTGGAATTATTTGCGGTGGAATCTCCTCACCCTTATCAAAAGTTAGGTGCTAATTATGGAGGACATTCACCTTATTATTTGCGCCAAAGTGTCATTGAAAATTTGATTCAGGCGCAAAGTTATTTACAATTACTACATCCTAATTGGTATATTCAAATATTCGATGCTTATCGTCCTGTATCTGTACAACAATTCATGGTAGATTATAGCTTTGGGGAAGCATTGCGAGAAAGGGGTTTGACAGAAAAGGAATTGTCACCCCAGCAACGGGAAGAGGTATGGACAGCGGTTTATGAAATTTGGGCTGTACCCAGTTTGGATATAAAAACCCCTCCTCCTCATAGTACGGGGGCTGCGGTGGATATTACTCTAGTCAATGATATTGGAGAAGTTGTGGATATGGGTTCACCCATTGATGAAATGTCCGATCGCTCACTTCCAGAATATTATAATTATAGTCATCTAGAGTATCATGCTAACCGTCAATTATTGCAGGATGTGATGTTAAAAGCAGGATTTCAACGCAACCCTAGAGAATGGTGGCATTTTTCCTTTGGTGATCAAATGTGGGCTTGGTTATATAATCAATCTCATCCTGAAACCTTGATGACAGCACGTTATGGCAGATTAAATTAATATTTTTAGCTAATATCTATGTCTGAAAAAAACTCTGCTCCAATATCTTCTAATATCGAGACTAATAAAGCTCTATCTAAAAAGTCGTTTCCTTTTTCAAAGGCAGTTTATGCTATTAATAAACAACCGTGATAAGCAGCACCATGTAAAAATCTTTCCTCTTGTCAATTATTAGGTTTATGTTGACTACATACAGAATCATTAGAAATAGATTATTCTCACTTCCCCAACTGACTCCTAAGCATCATCAAAAAACTTCTTTAGCAACCCCGAATTATGAACTTTACTTGGTTAGACAGTAATAGCTGGTTGATAGAAATCAACGAACAACGAATACTAATTGACCCTTGGTTAATTGGAGATTTAACCTTTAATAATTTAGATTGGTTATTTAAAGGTTCTCGTAATCAAGATCGGAAAATACCAGATAATATAAATTTAATTCTGCTTTCTCAAGGTTTAGAAGATCATGCACACCCACCCACCTTAAAGCAGCTTGATAAAAATATCCCCGTTGTCGCTTCTCCCAATGCAGCCAAAGTAGTCGAACAACTGGGTTATCAACAAATCATCACTCTCAATCATGGTGAAACCTTCATCTTAAATCAGCAAGTAGAAATCAAAGCTTTTCCTGGTTCTCCCATTGGCCCAACTTTATTAGAAAACGGCTATCTACTCAAAGATTTAGCAAATAATTCCACATTGTATTATGAACCACATGGTTATCATTCCCCCCAAATCAAAGCAATAGAATCCATTGATGTAGTAATTACACCAATCATTGATTTAGGCTTACCTATCCTTGGTTCGATTATCAAAGGAATGAGTAGTGCCCTGGAAGTAGCAAAATGTGTAAAACCTCAATTTATGCTTCCGACAGCAGCAGGAGGAGACATTTTATTTACAGGAATATTAACAAAATTTCTGCAAACTCAGGGAACTGCGTCAGAATTTCAGACATTACTAGAGAAAAATAATTTAACTACCAAAGTAATCATTCCTGACCCTGGTGAAAAAGTTAGTGTCTAAGGAATCAAAATCAAAGATAGTTTGAGGATGTTATCATCTAGGATTTAGAGGCTTGATGATTTGCATCCAGTTTCTAAATATCTGAGGAGTGATTAAATATGGCAAAAATTCGTGTTTCCCTAGCCCTAAGTATGGCTACCATAGCCAGTGGCTTTCTTTTAGCCGCTTGTGAAAACCCTACCCCTCCAGCACCTACCGCAAATAGTAGTGCTTCACCAGCAGCAACAGCTACCAGTACAACCAGTGACACTAAAGGATTAAAAATTGGTAGTTTATTACCCACAACTGGTGATTTAGCTTCCGTTGGACAGCAAATGGTAGGTTCAGTTCCTTTACTTGTAGACACAGTTAACGCCTGTGGGGGTGTGAATGGTGAAAAAGTGACTTTAATACAAGTAGACGACCAAACAGACCCTAAAGCCGGCGCTGCGGGAATGACTAAATTAGCAACTTTAGATAAGGTAGCTGGTGTAGTAGGTTCTTTTGCTAGTAGTGTTTCTACTGCGGCGGTTTCCGTAGCTGTACCGAATAAAGTCATGCTGATTTCTCCCGGTAGCACTAGCCCAATATTTACCGACAAAGCTAAAAAAGGCGACTTTAAAGGCTTTTGGGCGCGGACTGCTCCCCCAGATACCTACCAAGCCGCAGCTTTAGCCAAACTTGCTCGTGAAAAAGGTTTTAAACGAGTTTCCACAGTGGTAATTAACAATGACTATGGTGTGGGTTTTGAAAAAGTATTTGTCGAAACTTTTGAAAAATTAGGTGGCACAATAGTTAATAAAGATAAGCCTGTGCGCTACGATCCCAAGGCTCAAACTTTTGATACAGAAGCGACTACGGCTTTTGCTGGTAAACCAGATGCGGTTTTAGGGGTATTATATGCGGAAACTGGTAGTTTATTCCTTAAAGCTGCCTATCAACAAGGTGTCACCAAAGGCGTACAACTTTTACTCACAGATGGCGCAAAATCCCCTGGTTTTCCAGAACAAGTAGGTAAAGGTAGTGATGGTAAATACATCTTGTCTGGGGCTATTGGTACATCTCCTGGTTCTAGTGGTAAAGGTTTAGAAAACTTTAATAAACTGTGGAAAGATAAAAAAGGCGGTTCACCAGGAGAATACGCCCCTCAAGCTTGGGATGCTTCGGCATTATTGGTATTAGCCGCCCAAGCTGCTAAGGAAAACACAGGAACGGCTATTGCTGGTAAAATTCGGGAAGTCTCCGCTGGCAAGGGTACACCTGTCAGTGATGTTTGTGAAGGATTGAAGCTACTGAAAGCAGGAAAGCAAATTAATTACCAAGGCGTAAGCGGTGATGTAGATGTTGACGCTAATGGCGATGTCATTGGTACTTATGATATCTGGACTGTGGGCGATGATGGTAAAATCAAGGTAATTGACAAGTTTAGTCCTAAGTAATTAATATCCCCGACTTCTGAGATTAATAGAAGTCGGGAATTTTTGATAAAGCTGTAATATTAGCTTTTTTTGCCAATAAATATGATTGAGACGACATAATTAAAATGCAGTATAGTATACTTGCTACTATCACAGTACATTAGTCTCTTATTATTCTTCGATTATGGCAGACTATATAGGCATGACACCAACCGTAGTCATAGGACTAGGTGGCACAGGTAAGGAAATATTAATTAAAGTCCGGCGGATGATTGTCGAAGCCTATGGCTCTTTGGATGCTTTACCAATTGTATCGTTTTTGCATATAGATACAGAACAAAATGCTAAAGTCTCTGAGGCACAAACTGTTCTTAAGCAAAATATTGGACTTAGCCCCTCTGAACAGGTTTGGGCGAAAGTAGAAAACGCTAAAGCTATGCTTAATCAGTTATCTGCTTATAATTATCTAGAAGAGTGGTTTCCCAGTCAGTTAAAAGGTACTGACTCTATTTTGGCAGGTGCGGGGCAAATAAGAGCTTTAGGTAAATTTGCCTTTGCTGTGAACTATCAAGCTATCAAAAACAGCTTTACTAATGCCAAAGCGCGGATTCTCGGACATGAAAAATTCATGTTAGACCGCTGGGGTTTACAACTTGATAAAGGTATAAATATTTTTATTGTCTGTTCCCTATCAGGTGGTACGGGATCGGGAATGGTGCTAGATTTAGCTTACAATTTGCGGGATTGGGTTCCGCCTTCAGAAATGCCCCAGTCATCAGCTTATTTAGTGCTTCCAGGCGCTTTTTCTGGGTTGGGCGATCGCGTTATTGCTAATGCCTATTCTGCGTTAATGGAACTAAACCATTATTCTCGCAATGATACTCGATTTGAATGCCAATATAGTAGTAATTCATCGGATCGGATTACCACTCAAAGTAGTCAAGATGTACCTTTTAACGTATCCCCTCAATATATCGGGGTCAGGAGTTATTCGGGCATCCATGAATAAGCAA
>JBAXRM010000226.1:0-7158 GCA_037131225.1 Nostocales cyanobacterium ELA583
GTGTACCTCGTTGCACTTATTTTCCTCTGTTACCCCTATTTATTGAGCCGATACGAAATAACTTTGAAGTTTTTACTGGCTGCTCAAGATGCAAAACAACACGCAACTGTTGACCTTTTAAAACTTCCGTAGCAAAATAACTCTCGGAAGTATTTGATGCGTTAATCTTGGCAGGTAACATCGCCGCCAGGGTATACAAGACTTTTTGGACTACTTCATCTGCTAAATCTATGGTTTTTGTCCGAGGATGCTGTCTATAGTCCTTAGCTTCAATTAACCATATCACCTGACTCTCAATTGCAAGAAGATCAACTGCTTTAATTCCCGGTGACATCTTAGAGAACTGGTTACGATAAAAAGCCCATTCATCGTATTTGCAAACTTTCCATAAATCAGGAAAGTTAAAGATCAAGCTATCAACCTGGATATTTATCACACTCAAACCCCACTACTGATAAAGCGATCAGATTGAGCAAGCTCTTCGTCCAGTGTTGTAATATCTCCAATTTCGTCAATTGCATCTCCTTGGTTGACCACAACACCGTCATCTGAAAAGTGCAAACCAAAGAATCGTGAGTTGAGTTCAATATTTTGTTTATCTGTCATTAATATTTCAAGCTCACGCAACAGAAATAAACTATGAGTAGCAATAAACACCTGAATACCTGTTTTGCTTAGATTGACAATGCTTTGAGCTACTTGTTTGATCAGGAGTGGATTAAGATTTGCTTCAGGCTCATCCCAGAATAGGAAACCTTTGTCCATTAATACCCCAGTTGCAATTAAACGCGCCAGCATTGCTAATTTACGCTGGCCTTCTGCAATAAGTGGCATCTCAAAGCGACCGCGCTCATTCTTCAAATAAAAGCGTCCATTCTTATCTAGCTCGATTGAGCCACCCATTGCTTGTTCAAGTGGAGTTAACAATTCCTGAATTCTTTTCTCTTTAGTCCCTCTCTGCAAAGGATAGCCTAGAAGTATACAAGTGTCTCGCCAAGTCTCTTCAAATTCAAGGTAATGGCCTTCGTAAACTGAAACAAAGTTTGGGAAAATACTAAGCAATTCACGAGTTGGGATATAAGCTGGTGAAGTGTCAAGCCAACCCTTTGGAACTTGGTCTATTAGCACTTCTGTTTTACTATTTGTAGAAAAGCTAAATTCAAAATTGAACTGGTTATCTTCAAAAAAGAGTTTAATGTCACATCTCTCACGTCCTTGCTTTCTTCTAGTAAGTCGCCCAAGAGATTCTGGACGAAAAACATTGATAAGCTTGTCTGCTAGACGAGTTTGCATTAAAGCTTTTGTTGGTGTACTGCTTGTTGGTTTGCGGCCTTCTTCCCAACTGGTTGCAAGTGCTGAATAAGCAACTTTAAGAAGATGTGTTTTTCCCGATCCGTTTTCTCCAACTATTACATTTAAATATTTAGAGAATTGGAGATTTGCACTAGGAAAAACTGTGAAGTTTTTAATATTTAGATTATTTAGCATAGATTATTTTAAATGTTTACACTAATATTCTGTACTAATCGCACTTTATCAATCCAAACTACGAGCGATTCCTACGGAGCGCTTCGCTATCGCACTTTATCAATCTAACCTACGAGCGATTCCTACGGAGCGCTTCGCTATCGCATTTTATCAATCTAATCTACGAGCGATTCCTACGGAGCGCTTCGCTATCACACTTAGTCAATCCAACCTACGAGCGATCGCACTTTTCTTGATCATTAGCTTATCTGTTAGCCTTTGAAGTGCGATCGCTTACGAGTGTAGTGCGATCGCCGATCTTGTAGGAGAATCATAACTCTGTTTTTGGCTAATTCGTCGAGTTACTGCGATCGCTTTCTCTGGTGAAGTACAATCTCCTCAATTATCTATCTGAATAAAGGGTTTGGGGTACGCGATCGCTATTCCTGTGAGTCGTGATTTTTAGGCGATCGCTTTTTGTGGAGATGGGACTGGAAGAGGCGATCACTATTCCTATGAATCGTAATTTTTAGGCGATCGCCTCAATAATCCATCTCCGTAAAGGCGATCGCTATTACTGTGAGTCGTGATTTCTAGGTGATCGCCGTTCAATTGTGTGTTTTGCTGTATTGCGATCGCTGGTTGATTTTTTACGAAATTGCGATATAAATGTTATGCTTGACGTAACACATAAAACTTGCC
Organism: Nostocales cyanobacterium ELA583; assembly: GCA_037131225.1. GTDB lineage: Bacteria > Cyanobacteriota > Cyanobacteriia > Cyanobacteriales > Nostocaceae > Dolichospermum. Next base: position 2,170 of record JBAXRM010000226.1, read on the forward strand.
TATGCCTCAAAAATATAAAGACAAACGCACAGCCGAATTTGCTGTGGGCGATCGTGTCAAAGAATTTCAGGCATTTGAAAGACAAGCATACAAACGTCTAGAAATTCTAGAAGCCGCACCTAATAAAGAATCCTTAATGGCAAAGCCCAAGTAACCGTTTTGAGGCACTAGGCGGAGATAGAAAAGGGCAGTACAGCATTCGTATAAATGACAAATGGCGTATTTGTTTTGAGTGGACAGAAACAGAAAATCGCCCATTTAATATCGAAATTGTCGATTATCACTAAAGGAGAAAAAACTATGGCAAGACCCGCAATTCACGCTGGCGAAATCTTAGCAGATGAGCTAGAAGAACTGGGAATTAGTGCGTCAGAACTAGCGCGATCGCTCCATATACCCACAAATCGGATTACGCAAATCCTTAAAGGGCAAAGAGGTATCACTGCTGACACAGCATTACGTCTAGGACGATGGTTTGGCACTGGTGCAGAACTATGGCTTAATTTGCAAAAAGCTTATGAGTTACGCCTAGCCGAAGAGTTAGCGGGAGAAGAAATTCAAAATACGATTCAACCTCGTTCATCTATAAACAATCAGCCGTTAGTTCAAGTTTAGATAAATAAATTTTGAGTATCGGGAATGCGACAGCGAACCGCGACCTAGTAATCGCTATTCCTGTGAGTCGTGATTTTTAGGCGATCGCGAACGCATTGCGTCCCGGAGCGAACTAGCGCGACCTAGGAATCGCTTGTTGTGGGGATGAAATTGGATTTATATTTGGGTTAGTATTAAATAAAGAAATCACTCAGCTAGTCATGTAAACGAATTGCTTTGTTTAAAAATTACAAGGACTTGAATAAATATGACAGTTATCTTAGAAAGAATAAAGGATAAAGTTTGGACTGATGAAGAGTTTATGGCTTTAGCTGATGATGGCAATCGTTACGAAATTGTAGATGGAGAGTTGATAAACTTGGGCAATTCAGGCATGGAGCATGGGAATATTGGCATATTCCTCGGTGGGCTAATCGAGATATTTGTAAGGCAGCATAATCTTGGCGTTACTTGCGACTCTAGTACAGCATTTAAAATGAAGGGAGATAATAAGCGGTCGCCCGATATTTCTTTTGTTAGTAAAGAGCGATTGATTGGGCTAAAACGATTACCTAAAGGCTTTTTTGATGGTGCGCCCGATCTAGTTGTTGAGATTATCTCTCCAGGCAACACTTTTGACGAAATTCACAACAAGATTGAAGAATATTTTGAAAGTGGAACTAGACTGCTGTGGGTAATCCATCCTGATGAAAGATATGTGCTGGTTTACCATAGTCCTCAGCCCGATCTCCTATTACGAGGTAATGATATTTTAGATGGAGAAGATGTAATTTTAAACTTCAAGGTTGCAGTCAGCGAATTGTTTAGAACTTTGGCGTTCTAAGGGAATTGATTAGTTAGCGATAGCGAACGCATTGCGTCCCGGGGGGAACTAGCGCTCCGCAGGAATCGCCAATTTATAGCATTACTTCAGTTAATAGACATCAAATTCTCAAAAGGATGCCGATTTTTCCAGCGGTAAGTATTAAAGTCCCGAAAATCAACAGATAGAATCCGCCCATGCCCCAAATGTTCGGCAAGAATAATCAATGAAGCATCCGCTAAATCCATTGGTAGAGAACTATATTGATTCATCAATTCACTGATTCTTTTCCCATCTTGAACCTTGAGATCAAAAATCTCAAAAGCACCAATTTCTAAGCTATGAATAAACGTCTGTTGAGCATTTGTGTCTGTACGTTTTAAGAGAATATGACAAACTTCCGTAATCACACACCATGTTGTCACCAGAGGCTCATCAATCGTATCTAAAACTTCTTGAGCGAGAACATGATAATCATCACGGCGATTGATTAGTGCTATCCAAAAGCCAGAATCAACGATTACCATATTTTTCGTTAAGACTTTCAGTGAGATATTGCTTGTAATTAACCGACAAATCAGAGTCCCCTTCAGCACAACCAATCAGCCCTGATTCTCTAAGACGTTGCAAAGGTTTTACAGGGGATTCTTGATGTAATTTTTCATAATAAAGATCGATCGCCACTTTCATAATGTCAGACGCACCTTGATTTGTCCGCTGGCGAATGTAATTAAACTTATTAGCGCGATCGCTATCGAGCCTTGCATTAACCCTCATATTTTTGTTTGTCATAACTCTGTATGACAATACTATAGCTCAAAAAATTCAAGGTTAAGTAGTTCTCAAATAGTTTCCTCATGAGGCGATAGCGAAGCGCTCCGTCGGAATCGCTATTACTATGAGTCGTGATTTTTAGGCGATAGCGAAGCGCTCCGTCGGAATCGCTATTCTATCGTGGTTTGTTATTCTCAAGGGTAATTAATGGGATAATATCAAAAAAAGACTTATCAAAGGTAATGAATATGACAGATACAATCCAGTTAACATCAGAACAAATTGCAATATATCGCAGTGAACTAGCAGATAATTCTGATTTTTTAGCTGCACTTGATGTAATCGAAGAATGGGATGGAGATTTGGCGGATGCGGCTGAATCCATTGCTACTCGAAATGGCATTGAAGGAGTCGAAGATAACGCTGATATGCGTTGGTTTGTTATTGTTCTTAATAAATGTCGTGAATCTATTTGTCAGCAAAGATACGAAATTGTGCGAGAAAAAATTGTCCCTGCACTTATCCCTACGTTAACAGAGATGGTAGCAGCATCTTTTCTATGTCCCCCAGGTATTGCGACACTTTTATCAACTCCAATTGCTATTTATGTTCAAGAGGAAGGAATGGACAAGTTTTGTCAAATTTCCACCGATGACTAAACTCCTGTTGCTATAAATGCAGTCCAATAATAGGGACTTTCAAATGGATAGGGTTGACGTTTAACCGCAGCTTCTAATAAGTCTTTAAATTTATTGCGATCGCGTTTATTATCGGCAAATACTTCAATTAATAATTGTTGAAATTTGGAGTTGTTTTTAATTCTCGCTAACTTCTTACTGGTGAGAGTTCTTAACCAAGTTTGAGTATGATTTAAAACAATAGCAATACTCCCTTGATCTTGGATAGAAATTCTTTTAAGACTGTGATAAAATTTAGTCATAAATAACGTTGTTGCTAGGGGATCTACTGTCCAAAGGGTGCTAACTACACTAGAACTTCCTGCAAATAGAAAACCACTGGGTAAACCCACATATTCATCACTAATACTATCCGCTTTACTTTCGATTATGCCACTTTCACAAGCGGAAAAGGTGACTAAACGGCATTCTCTTAAATCAAGTTTTTCAAAGACTTCTGCTAGGGTTAGATTGGCTGATTCTCCTAAGTTGCCTTCTGGATCTGCTAACATTAAAGCGGAATCTCTAGGAGATTTATTATCAAATTTACCATGACATGAAAAGTGAATACAATGGGATGCTTGTAATTCTTGACGACGGTTTTCTAGGGTTTGTTCTGATGCTTCTGATTCACCAATAATAATGATTTTTTCTGGATCAAATCCTTGACTGATTCTCTCTATTTCTATATTTGCTCCTAATAGGGGTTTTAGGTCTTTTCTGGTGGGGTTTTTAATAGCAAAAAGACGATCAAAGTTTTCACGCTGTGATAATTTTACCAGTTTTAAAAGTTGGCAACTGGGAATATATCCTACACCTTTAGAAAAGCGTTGATAGAGAAATTGTCCATTTTGTAGGGGTAAACAATGAAGGGGAATAATATGTAAAAACCAATGGGGAATGATGATTAAACGATCGCAGTCTTGGGGAATCAGTTCTAAAAGTTCATCAATGTGGAGAATTTCTGATAGTTGATTTAAACAAGAATTAAGATTTTTAATCCACTCGGTTTTATTATTTTCGTAAGCTTCACGATAATCTTTAATAAAATTAATCAATTTGTCTCGATCTGTTGCTGAAGATTGCCAAACTTTTAATCCTTGGGAGGTTACAATGAAAGCTAAAAATGTTTCCCCTGAAATATACCATTCTAAAATGGCGGTTTGTCGATTAATTAAGGATTGAATCTCAGTTAAGGGAATGGTTTGAACCTTTTGAGTTAAGTTAAAAGTGGGATCTATGGGGGTTATTTCACGGTCAATGAGTTGATTTAATTCTTGTTTTAAATGATTGAGGTGAGTATAGTCATTTAAGATGGGTTGTTTTTGTTGATCTAGGGTTAAAGTTACTCCCCTATTGCGGGTTTGTTCTTGGATTGCTAACTGTTGTTCTTCCCCAATAATGGCACGACGGAGGCGATCTAATTCTGTAATAATAGTCTGGGGGATATTACCCTTAGGATAGATATCTCGGTCGGTAAGCAATTGGACTAGATAGCGGGTTTTGCTGCGTTCAACGTATTCCAATGCGCGATCTTTTTGATTGAGATTGAGATAGGATTGAACTATGCCATGATAAACATCCATTGCATCTGAGAGGATTTCTTGTTGTCGTTGGGGGTTTAAGGCTTGGAGTCGGGTATTTTCTACTGCTTCGATGGCTAAGTTGTAGCCTTTGATGGCGGTTTCCCAGTCTTCGATAAAGTTAGCAGTATTTCCTAAGTTTCGTCCTGTTTGTAAACAGTTTATAGGAAAAGCCGTCGGGGTATAGACTTCTAAAGACAGGTGATAAGCCGCTATAGCTAACTCTAGATTATCAGCCCTTTCCTCAAGAATGCGATACCTATAAGCATTGCCCAGATTATTTTGTAACATTGCCCAATCTTCAGGAAATGCTTCACGGGTATAGACTCCTAATGACAGGTTATAAGCGGCGATCGCTAACTCTAGATTATCAGCCCTTTCTCCTTTGATGCGATATAGATAAGCAGTCCCCAGATTATTTTGTGACCTTGCCCAATCTTCAGGAAAGGCATCACGGGTATAGACTTCTAAGGACAGGTTATGAGCGGCGATCGCTAACTCTAGATTATCAGCCCTTTCTCCTTTGATGCGATATAGA
>JBAXRM010000227.1:0-7157 GCA_037131225.1 Nostocales cyanobacterium ELA583
CAGAAATGTATCAACAACAATTAGCAGAAATTAAAAAACAAGAACGAGAAGAAGGTATATTAAGAGAACGCCGAGCTATGATTGAAAGTATTATACAAGTACGTTTTGGAGAACTTGATTCAGAATTAGCCACAATTATTGATCAAGTAATTGCTATGACTAGGGAAGAATTTACTCCTTTGCTTTTGCAATTATCTCGTGAAGAGTTATTAGCAAGATTTACAAATTAAACTAGAACCCCGACTTCTTAGAGAAATCGGGGTTCTGAATGAATACAGATGTCAATAAGTAATCAAATGTTGTGGAGAAAAAGTTCGCAAATTAAATTTCTCAGCTTAGGAATCAGTTGCAGTGTATTCTACAATTTCATCTTTTTGCAAATTCCTGTAGTTCAGAAATTGGAATTACAACTTCAAGATACATTCCTAAGATTGAACCAGCCAAAAACTCCACCTCCAGAAATTATATTAGTCAAAATTCAACCCCAGGATTTAGCGAATCAAAAGCTATCTTTAGGAAGACTATTCTATGCTGATTTAGTAGAACATCTTTTAGAAGCAGGTGCATCTGTCGTTGTTTTGAACCTCCACAATGACTGGGAAGAATCACCAGAATCTGAGTACCCAACCAACATTACCGAATCAATAAATAAACCTTTAAAAAATCTCGTAAAAAATCATAGTCAGCAAATTGTTTTAGTCACGCGCACCAATTCAATTACTAATTCCAAAAAACCAAAGTTTTTCATCTACAATCATCTTCTCCCTTTTGATAGTGAACGACTTAAACCTTTAATACCTCCTGAGACTATTCAGGGTTTTTTTGAATACGAACCGGAAGCAGAAGCACCCACCCATTTAGGTAGTACGGCTCGAAGTTCCCATTTAGTGAGTCCGTTCTTTCTCTCAGAAAAAATTGACCAAATTCAAACCTTTAAATCTGTAACCCTTCTAGCTTTGAAAAAGTGGGAACAGCAACAGCAAAAAGTTGATCTTTCCTCACGACTTGCGAAAATTACAACTCCCGTAGAAATCAAATTTTGGGGCAAGTCGGGAACTTTTCCTTTTCTAGAATTAACATCTATTTGTCGGCTTAATAAAGACAATAAATGTCTAGTTGTGTCTCCTCTCAAACTCTCTCAACAAGTCCGCAATAAAGTTGTTTTTATTGGTTTTGTAGAAGCGAACAACGTCCAAACAATGGCTATGTTGTCACCTTTCGGTGATAGTATGGCTGGGGTAGAAATTCAGGCGAATATCATGGCTAGTTTAATGACAGATTCATTTTTACAACTTCCTAGCCAATGGATTGAATTAATAATGGTTATTTTAGGAGGGTTTTTAATCAGTGTCGGTATTTATAATTATCAAAATTGGCGTTTATTATTAATAGTGTTTGCAATATTTAGCGGTTACTTGGGACTATGTTTAATAGTCTGGAAATATAAATGGATATTATTAATTATTCAACCTTTATTTGTGTGGACAGTAACAGGAATATCTATTTTTATATACTTAATTTTTGGACGACAAAAAGAAGTTATTGCATTACAAAACTATCAAATTACCCAACTCAAAGCGGTTGAACAAGAAGCTATTCTTTCCCGCACCCGCAAAATCCTCAATCGGATTGCTGCTGATATCCATGATGGAGCTTTACAAGAATTAAAATTGGTAATGGATAAAATTGAATTAGAATCTGATTTAGATATAGATTTAATTTTAGATCAATTGACAGCTTTAGGGCAGGAAATTAGAAATAAATTGAGCAATATTCGAGATTTAACTGAAAAAATGGCAGTAACTCCCATACTTCAAAAAGGGTTAGATATAGGCATAGAAACCACATTAGAAGAATTAGTGACTTCTGGAAAATTAACTCTACAAGTAATTACAGAAATTCACCCTCTTCAAGAACCAGAATTAAACAGTATTTGGATTGAACAAAGAGAGGAAATTTACCGCTTTTTCCGTGAAGCATTGAATAATGTCATCCAACACGCTCAACCACCTCACGGTACGGCTACCCAAGTATTTGTTAGTTTAGAGCAGCAGGTAGAAAAATGTACTTTAGTAATAGTTAATGATGGAGCTATGTTAGCATTTACTTATAGACCCAAAAAAGGCGGTTATGGTACTAAAATCATGGATACTATAGCCAACGAACTTCTAGATGGTGTATGGGAAATATCAGTTTTACCCAATGGAGAAGTGCGAGTTACACTAAGTTGGCATTTAGTAAGAACTCAGGTGAGGCGATAAGAACCCCGACTTCTTTGAGAAGTCGGGGTTCTGGTTAACTCAGAACAATAATAATTTTTGCTCAAGTGCTTTCATACATAATGCGACACGGGTATTGATGTCTTTTTTCTCAAATTCATCAACACCTAATTTGATTTTCAGATGTTGAATATGATTCTGCACAATCCTCAATGATATATGAAGACGTTCCGCTATTACTTGATCTGTTAAGGACTCATGACACAACAGTCTCAGAACTTCCAACTCTTTCTCATTTAAGTTTAATTCTTGACGTAATTCTCTAGGCAGTTTCAATTCTCCATTCAGCGAACTTTCAACACCCGCTAAAAAATATTTGCGTCGTTCCATCTTATTTACCACCACAAACCCACCGCAGTGATGATTGATAGATTTGACAAATTTGATCATCCAAGCTGGTTCACTGCTATAGATGAGAATATTTAAAGAGGTATAAGTATCAATAATTAACTCTAATAATTCTAAGGAAGATTTAGCCGACTGAGAACCAGAAGGTGAAGTAAATTGTAAATCAAGGACAATTAAATCTGGTGTTTCTATTTTTAAACGTTCTAGTGCTGCTTGGGGAGTAGAAGCGATGCTACAAATAGCAGAAGAATCGAATTTTCTCAAAAAATCACAATTATTTTGCGCTACTTCTGGATGATCTTCTACAACGAGAAACCGCAGTGGCTTGATATTCATGTCCTGGGTGATAATTGTATACGTAGGGCTTGCTGAGTAAAGCTAGAACCGCCTCTAAATAAGGGTTTCGCTGATTTTGGGAACAAAAAAGTGCAAGGCTATGGCATTTAGAGCCTCAAAATCCTTGCATTTCTATGGAAAATCAGGGGGTGAATTTGGAAACCAATCTCCCAAACCACTATTTTTCGCACTGTGTGACATCTAGGTTCGCTTTGGATACTTATTCAGCAAACCCTACGTACAGATTACATTAAGTGCGTATATTCCATCAACACCTAGATCCCCGACTTCTTAAAGAAGTCGGGGATCTGAAAATTATCGTTTTTTGGCATTTACCGCCCAAGATTACACTAACTGACAATTAACAATTAAGGTAATTCTACAGAATTGGGTTTAGCAATATGTGGTAAACCCCAACCTAGTTTTTCCCGGAGAACACGGAAAAATTCTGGTGACTGGAGACGAATAAACCGGGCGCTATAGGGCGATCGCTCTAAATATACCCGATCTTCTGGCATAATATAACATCCACCATTCCCATCTACCACCATCACCAATCGCGGAATGTTAACAGGATAGATATTAACTGGTTCACTATCAGGGAACACCAAAGCCCTAGAAGCTAGGGAATGGGGACAAATGGGTACTAACTGCAATACAGGAACACCAGGAGTAATCACTGGACCACCTGCGCTTAATGAATAAGCTGTAGAACCAGTTGGAGTAGAAACAATAATCCCGTCAGCCGCAATATCCACGGGTGAATGTCGTCCTACCGCAATTTCAAAATGACACATACAAGTTAAAGGTTCTCGATGTAGCACCATTTCATTTAAGCAGAGGGCTTCCCACATCACAGTATCTCCTCGGAGAATTTTGACGGTGAGCATGGCTCTATCTTCAATTTCATAATCACCCGCCATTGCCTGTTCTATAGCTTGGGGCAATTGGTTGAGATAAGTTTCTGTCAAAAATCCCATGTGACCAGTATTAACTGTCAACATGGGGATACCAGAGGGGGCGACTAGGCGTGATGCTGCTAACACAGTTCCATCTCCCCCTAAAACCACGGCAAATTTCATGTCTGAGTCAAAGCCAGGGGGCGTAAGACCTTCAATAGGGGTGTGAAAGACAGGACTATCTGGTTGAGAATAGCCCAAGATCCCACCGATGCTCGCTGTGATGTACACATCCCAACCAGCAGCAGTAAGTTTGTCTTTTAGTTCAATAGCGACACTACTCGCTATCGGTTTAATATCGTTGTAGATAATGCCTACTTTCGGCACACTCAAATATCCAAGTTTAAGGGATGATTTTTCCGTATTTAATAGTTGCACATTTTTGATTCCTGTCACCATTAGTCTTACATTTATTGACTATTGGCTTTGGAAGATGGTTTAAAGGGAGTTTTTTTACTTTTCAGCTTTTTATTTTTGGCTTTCTCATAATCTAACTGTTTCAGCTTGTTCATAATGCGGCTGAAATATTCTTGTAGATATACTTCCAGGGTGGTGGTTTGTTGTTTATCTAACCCAAAAACAGTATATACTTCGTCCATATTTTCGGCATTGAGAGCTTTACCACCAGCTAAAACTTCTGTAAAGGCTAATCTATCAGCAACATTCCATCCCCATTGAAAGCAGCGCAGTAAACTTTGTACAGTTCGTAGTAAAGCAATGGGCATTCTGGTAACTTTCGCGTCTCTATCAGAGAGGCGTTCACAAAGATTAATAATTTCCTCAGCACTCCAAGCGCGAGTTCCCACTAGAGGAAAGGCTTGTTTTTCTGTTGCTGGCACAGTCAAAGCCCGAACAGCAAATTTAGCAATATCCTGAGTATCCATGTAGCCAATAGGTGAAGATGTCCCTGTCACCCATACTGGTTGTTTTTCTAAAATAGGTACGCCATACTGACCAATTAACCCTTGCATAAATCCAGCTAAACGTAAAATAGTATAATTTAAGCCGGATTCTGCTAAAAATGCTTCTGTACAGCGCTTAATTTCCATGAGCGGGACATTGGGGTATTTATCAGCATCGAGAATTGAAAAGAAGATAAACCTTTCGACACCAGCAGCTTTGGCTGCTTGAATTAATGCTACTTTACCATCCCAATCTACCTCTTTAATAGTCAGGGAATCTGTGGCACGAGATGTAGAAGCATCAATAACTGCGGTTACATCTGTTAATGCGTCCGTTAGGGTTTGTGGATTACACAAGTTTCCCCGGACTAGTTCTGCACCCCATTCTTTGAGAAAAGCAGCTTTTTTAGGACTACGCACGAGACAGCGAACTTTGTAACCTTCATCAATTGCCCGACGAGCTACTTGTCTTCCCAAAGTGCCAGTTGCACCAACTATTAATAATGTCATGGGGTTGGTTATATATCTTAATGTTTATGAGAAGAATCTTAACAGAATTAGTTATCTAAATAAAACTTTACATTTTTTTCATAAAATTTGGTGAGAGGCAAGAGGTAAGAATTCTTGTCTTCCCCTGCTCCCTCGGCTCCTTCTATTCTTCTGCGCCTTGAATTTTGAGTAACAACGCGCCAATTGCCCAACCTACGAAGATTAGACCGAAAGATAGCATAGCTGCATTTAAGATTTCGCCACCCATTTGCTGTAATTCTCCTTATTCTTTGTACACTAGGTCTATAAGAACTCTTGATTAGACCTTTATGAATAATTTTAAACTAATTTAGCCAGGCCAGGCAGATCCCCCGAAAGAAGTCGGGGATCTAGTTCCATCCATTCTATCAGGTATAAATTTTATGTATCAAATAAATAAACGTCCCCGTTTGGCACTGACGCTGGGAGATCCTGCCGGTATTGGTTCTGAGGTGATTTTAAAGGCTCTAACAGATCCTGAAGTCACTCAAAACTGCGATCTGGTGGTGGTGGGTAATAGAAATTTACTCACTAGCAGTTATGAAAATATCAGTAAAAATATTGGGAATTCTCTAGCTTTGGTAAATCCTGCTGAGTTGTCTATTGTTGATGTGCCGAATGTTGGTGAAATTATTACTGGTGTGGGTAATACGGCTAGTGGTGCGGCAAGTTTTGCTTATATGGAATATGCGATCGCTCAAACTTTGGCTGGTGAGTTTGATGGAATTGTCACCGGACCCATTGCTAAATCGGCTTGGAAGGCGGCAGGTTACTATTATCCAGGACAAACGGAACTTTTAGCCGCAAGGGCTGGTGTGGACCGTTTTGGGATGTTGTTTGTGGGGCGATCGCCTTTTACTGGTTGGACACTGCGAGCAATACTAGCCACTACACATATTCCTTTATGTCAAGTAGCTACTACGTTAACACCGCAGTTATTAACTCAGAAATTAGATTTGTTGGTGGAATGTTTAGAAAATGATTTTGGGATTAAAAATGGGAGAATTGCGATCGCAGGTTTAAATCCCCATAGCGGTGAAATGGGACAACTGGGAACAGAAGAAGTAGATTGGTTAATTCCCTGGTTGGAGTTAGAACGCCAAGAACGTCCTCATTTACAGCTAGAAGGCCCTATACCTCCAGATACAATGTGGGTAAAACCGGGAATGGCTTGGTATGGTAATTCTCCCGTTCAAAATCCGGCTGATGCTTACTTGGCACTTTATCACGACCAGGGTTTAATTCCGGTGAAGTTGATGGCTTTTGATCGGGCTGTCAATACTACTATTGGTTTACCATTTGTGCGGACTTCCCCTGATCATGGAACGGCTTTTGATATTGCAGGAAAAGGGATTGCTGACGCTAAAAGTATGAAAGCAGCGATACAGTTAGCGGTGAAGTTGGTAAAGCAGAAGTTAGGAGAAAATCATGGTTATTGATTTATTTTTCCACGGTTTCCAAAAAATTTACCCATAAAATACCTGAGTTTGTTTCAGTATCGTTAGTGTCACGAAGTTTTCGCCACTGGCGTGGGATTACGTTTAGCATGATGGCGCAGAGCACCCGCCTTCGGCATAACGTTGAAAGACGAGGAAAAAGAGAGCCAAGCAGCTCATTTCATAAGGGAAAGTCCCAATTTCATCAGTTTTAGTCCTAAATTCCCGAAATAATCGTTCTAAATGATTAGTAGTCCGAATATGACAATATCCCACCAAGAAAATTATAACAAAAGCAACAAAAGCTGTACTGGAAAAAACAAAGCCCCCTCTAAATAAATAGAGGAGGCATTGTTGTTGTAAATAATA
>JBAXRM010000228.1:0-7126 GCA_037131225.1 Nostocales cyanobacterium ELA583
GGGACTTTTCCTCATGAAATCAGTTGTTTAACTGTATTTTTCTTAGTTATGCAGCATGACCATGCCAAACATAACCGGTTCCCAATGGCGAAAACTTCGTGACACTAACATAAACGCAGATTTTTATGGGATATAACCAATACGATCAAGTGGCCAAAAGCGAAATGTAGCACGACCGATGAGATTTTTACTAGGGACAAAACCCCAATAACGAGAGTCATTACTATCATTACGATTGTCTCCCATGACGAAAAATGCGCCTTCTGGAACTTTGATCTCTGGAAATGGGCTATTTGGCGGTTCGGCAATGTAGTCTTCTGTTAAGGCTTTACCGTTGAGGTAAACTTTGCCTTGAGTGATGCTAATTACTGATCCTGGTTCACCAATTACCCGTTTAATAAAGGCTTGGTTTTGAGAATATCCTCGTCTTTGTAATTCTGGTGGTGAGTTAAAAACGACAATATCACCTGTTTTGGGAGGATGAAGACGATATGATACTTTTTCTATAACTAAGCGATCGCCTGTGTGCAAGGTAGGATACATTGATTCTGATGGAATCAAGCGTGGTTCGGCAATAAATGTCCGAATTAGGAGCGCTAAACACAGGGCAATAGTTATTAAAACTAAATTTTCCTGCCAACCACTCCATATTTTTGTTTGCCCAGAAGTATCTTTAATATCACTTTCATGAGGAGTCATAGTTAATAGTGTAAGTAGGAGTTCAGGAGTCAGGGTCAGGAGTGGTAATAGTCGTAACATAACCATTATCTGACTTAGCGGTAATAATTTCTGCGGGACGCAGAACTTTTTCACCCCATTGAAATCCGCGACGGACAATTTTAGTGATTGTTTGGTCTGGGATATCGGTTCTTTCTTCCCGATCAATGACGCGACATAAGTTAAAATCTGGTTCTGTTCCTTCCTGTAATTCTATAGGTAAAAGTTGGCATTTTCCTAATACACTCAGAAATTTGCGATTAACTGCACCAATAGATCTGGGTAAGCGTTCTATAAATTCTGGACTAGGACTAGGATTGTTTTCTAGATAGTCTAATAAAGCTTCTAAGGCATCAGCAACCTCTAAAAGTTCTAAGAATAAATCTTCCATTTGGGCTGTATTTTGGGTTTGCTGTTCTCTTAAAGACTGCTGTAATATCACATTGTCTTTTTGCAGAACGCCGAGTTTTTGTACGAGTAATTCTCGTAATTCTGAGCTAATTAGATAGTTTGGGGATAAGTTAGGCACGGGAAATCTTTTTAGATAAAACAATTAAAATTTTGTTAGCCCAAGTGTTGACTTGGTAATTTCGGCTTTTGATGCAGCTTGAGATACACCTAATATATCATAGGGGTCATTTTCTATCACATAACAATTTGAAGCTGGTAATCAGTAATTGGTAATAAAACCACAGTTTTAATCCTGTTAATCCTTAAATCCTGGAAATCCTGTTCCCCGCTATAATGAGTAACCGTTCACGGGGGGTACAAAAAACGCTCTATATTAGATTCCACGAAAACAGCATGAAAAACGTTATAGATTTGATTTTTTTAGGTCATTTAAAATTCGCAAAATCTCTATATCGGTTTGCAAATCGTTTTCTAGCCAATTTAAGAACCATTCGTTAATATGTCAGGTTGCCTGAAAAACCCAACAGACAAAGCTTTCAGGCTTTTTAATAAATTTTCATCCCCTGTGAACGGTTACCTATAATGATATCTTCAATTAACAAAGTCCTAATCCAGTATAAATTTCTTTAAATGTTGGTTCATGGGGACAAAGTTCATAAGTTCAACTTCCTAATTGATAAATTACAAAAGAAGGGAACATGAGTTTTTCCTGCGATGCACTGAGCTTGTCGAAGTGTTCCCTGTTGCCCGTTCCCTGTTCCCTCTGAATTCTAGATCATTTAAATTACCATTTTTAATGCCATTAACTAAAATATCAATAAAAAGATCAGCGACAATAGAGAGAATTCTATAAAAGCAAAGCCGTGTAGATAAGCAGCCTGTTCTCCTGGGACATTTTCTAAATCAGATATTATCTGAGTCCAATCTTAAGTTTTAATGGCAATTAAATTTAAGCAAATTTGTCAATTTTGAAAATCTGGTAAGAGGGATTTTACATTAGTATAAAGAGAGAGAGTTTTAGCCATTGATCAGCAGATGCTATATACTTACACCATTGAGCTAATTGCTGTTCTAGTTTTTCTACGAGATTACCAATTAATACTTTCGCTAATAACCGTTTCCGAAAACTGATTTTTTCCGCCCAATCACTGAGGGCTGTTGCCGCAGTTGTTTTTTTGGGCGAAATTTTCAGCTTTTTGACTAGCTTGGTTAAAGCCGTCAACTATTTTCATTGAGTTTTCCCTTTACAGCTACTAGGAATTTTTAAAACTTGATCTACTTTAATTTGATTTTCCTTTTTTTGTAATTCAGAGTTAACTGAAACTATTAATTGCCAATCATTTGATTTAGTACAGAATTTTTTAGCAATACTACTCAGAGTATCTCCTGATTTAACAGTATAAGTAGCTAGTGGTGGGGCTGGTTTGGGAACAACAGGGGCAATTACCTGGGGAGTGGGATTAGAACTAGTAGTGACTGTAGATTTAGGGACAGTTGCGGTATATATAGCGGTTTGCATAGCAAAAAAACTACCTGCTACACCGATAGTAATACCTATCATTAACATTAAGGTAGCGATGCTTGTTGTCCAAGATTTTCGCGGTGGAGGTAGTTCTTCCAAAGAGCGAATTAAATAAATATCCGTATCACAATTAGGACAGGTATTAGTCTGAATTCCTTCATATCCGCAAACAGGACAGTCAATTTTAGTTTTGGTGTTCATCGTGTAAGTCCCGTGATCATAGTATTACTAGGTAGTTTTTGATTTAACCAATGTTAGACATCTGGTTCTAATTCACACCATAAGCGATCTGCTTCATTACTATCACTACCTGAGACTACATTCAACATCCGAGAGAGTTTGTCAGACATCGCATTAGCTTAGGTTGGTGCTACAGCTTTGGCTTGTTGGATAGCCAGAATACAACCTTGTACTAGCTGTACTTCATCAGGTAAATTTTGCAGTTCGCGTCTGGGTTCTTGACTGTGATACTCCATAGAGGAGATATTATTAGTATTAATAGCAAATTGTAATTCTTGATTCAATTTTTGTAATCGTTCTTGCTGAAGTTGGGGAATCATCACACCACAAAAGTTGATGACGCGATAACTTCGCTTACCATAGGTATCGCCTTCATTCACCAAATACTCTGCTTCTAACCGTTCAGATGACATAGACACTTGGAATTGATTCAGACTTTCCCCAGCCCGTTCCTGTAAATCACTATAATCTTCTCCAGTGGTGGTATTAATAATCCCATTGGCTAATTTTACCACTAGTACGGCTAACTTCAAGGCTGATTCTCCACCAAATGTAGTTAAATCTTGGTGATTCAGTTCGTCTATGGCCACCTCCAATTCTTGATATATCTTTTCATCCACTTATCCCCGTGAAAAATTACAACTTACGCCTTATGTGAATTGAAAATTTTGTCGTTTTATCAGGTAGTCCAGATTTACCTAAAACGATAATTTCAGAATCATAAACGGTATTACAATGGTTTCAGCATTTAATTCACATAAGCCATAGCATATAAACAAATAACTTATAAAGCATCTTATTTATTATAAAAACCAACACTTCTGCTTATATTCCTACTGACTACTGTTTCGGTAACTCGATGAATTCTGCCGCGTGAACAGTCCTAAAAAGTAGTACATTAAAAAGTGCATCTAGTAGCATTAAAATTTTGATTAAATCACCTGTGCGGAAAATCGTTATTGCTGGTAACTGGAAAATGTTTAAAACCCAGGCAGAATCCGCAGACTTTTTAAGCGGATTTTTGTCTCACTTGGAGGATACCCCCTCAGAACGAGAAGTTGTACTGTTTCCTCCCTTCACTGATTTAAGCCTGGTGTCTAAATCTTTACATGGTAGTCGTGTAAATTTAGGCGCACAAAACGTCCATTGGGAAGAAAATGGAGCATATACAGGCGAAATCTCCGCCCCTATGCTTACAGAAATCGGTGTGCGTTACGTAATTATTGGACACAGTGAAAGACGGCAATTCTTCGGAGAAACAGATGTAACCGTGAATCTCCGGCTCAAAGCTGCCCAAAAGCATGGACTTATCCCCATTCTCTGTGTCGGGGAAACCAAACAACAACGAGATGCAGGGGAAACAGAATCAATAATTAGCACTCAGTTAAAAAAAGACTTAGTAGACATCGATCAAACTAACTTGATCATTGCCTATGAGCCAATTTGGGCAATTGGGACTGGTGATACCTGTGAATCGAAGGAAGCAAATCGGGTAATTGGCTTAATTCGCAGTCAATTAACTAATCCCCTCGTTCCTATTCAATATGGCGGTTCAGTCAAACCGAATAATATTGATGAAATTATGGCACAACCAGAAATTGACGGCGCTCTCGTGGGAGGAGCTAGTCTAGAACCTGATAGTTTTGCCAGAATTGTCAACTATCAATAATGGGGATTGGGGATTGGGGACAAATCAATTAAAAATTAACAACTAAAAAATTTCATGTCTCATAACTTAACTATCAGAGATCACTGTTTTGTTTGGGGAAAGCGGACTTATATCATGGGGATTTTGAATGTCACCCCTGACAGTTTTAGTGATGGTGGTAAATTTAACACCACATCAGCCGCTTTAAACCAGGCACAAGCAATGGTGACCGCTGGTGCTGATATCATTGATATTGGTGGACAATCAACTCGTCCAGGTGCAGAGCAAATCTCTCTGGAAGCGGAACTGGAACGAGTGCTATCAGTTTTGGAGGTATTACGTCCGATTATTGATGTCCCCATTTCCGTAGATACAACTAGAGCGGAAGTAGCTAAAGCCGCAATTAACGCTGGAGCAGATATAGTTAATGATATTTCGGCTGGTACATTTGACCCGCAGATGTTGCCAATTGTTGCTAGTTTAAATGTGCCGATTGTGTTAATGCACATCCGAGGAAAACCCCAAACTATGCAGAAATTCACAGATTATGAAGATCTAATTAGTGATATTTATCAATTTTTATCTCAGAAAATTACCGAAGCTACGTTTTTGGGAATTGACCCAAATAAAATAATTATTGATCCTGGTATTGGTTTTGCTAAAAACCATGAGCAAAATTTAGAAATTTTCTGCCGCTTAGAATTCTTAAAAACACTGAATTCTCCAATTTTGGTGGGAGCATCTCGTAAAAGTTTTATAGGTAATATTCTCAATCAACCAGATCCGAAAGCACGAGTTTGGGGAACAGCCGCAGCTTGTTGTGCGGCAATTTTTCATGGTGCAGATATCCTCCGAGTTCACGATGTTCAGGAAATGCAAGAAGTTACTTTAGTAGCGGATGCTATTTACCGACATCCTACTGTTGATTAGGGTTTGCTGATAGCGTAGCGTGCCGTTAGGCATAGGAGTCAGGAGAAAGAAGAAGAAGGAGTCAGGAGAAAGAAGAAGAGTTGGGCAATTAACCCTCGAATTTGCTTTATTAATTAGATCCATTACCGTTACCTTTCCCATTGCCATTGCCATTACCAGAATTTTTACCATGATTCTCTTGGACTGAATCAGAAATCAATTCCTGAAACATTTCTGTTGAGTTGGCAGGATCTACAAATACAATTTTGGCATTATTGCTTTCACCTAGTTTTTGACTAGCATCTACATAATCTTGGGCGACAAGATATCTTAAAATATCCTTACTTTCAGGATGAGCGCGTAAAGCTTCAGAAATTATTTCTATGGACGTTCTAGTTCCTTCAGCCCGTTTAACTGCTGCTTGTCGCTCTCCTTCTGCTGCTTCTATGGTTGCTTTTTTCTTAATTTGTGCATTTTGTTGTTCTTCCATTGACTTACGGACAGTTTCCGGTGGGGTAATGCTCTGAATATCTAAACGGATAATTTCAATTCCCCATGCAGATGTAATGGGATTTAATACGCCTAAGATAGTTTTATCTATCTCATCTCTGGACATATTAGTATCCTCTAAAGAATTCTGAGCGATATTTTCCCGCAAGGTAGTTGTTGCCAAGTTTGCTAATGCCACTTGTAAATCATCAATAGCATAAAAGCTTTTTTCAATATCCTTGATGCGCCAGTAAAGAATTGCATCAACTTCTAAGTAAATACCATCTTTAGTAATTACATTTTGCGGTTTAATATCTAAAAGTTGCTCTCTGGTTGTATCCTCCATCACAATCTGATCAAGAATGGGAACAATAAAGCTGATTCCCGGATTAAGTTTGCGATGATATCGCCCTAACCGTTCAACTAATGCCACATTCCCTTGATTTACCATCTTGGCAGACGCGAAGGCATAACCGACTAGAGCTAAAAATATGATAAAAATTATTGGGTCCATTAAATTATCTTCCTTTTTCAGCTTTGGGCAGAATTGATTGTTAGGTTTATAGCTTGTATAACTGTAATTTCCCAAGTAGTAACTATAAAATGATAAACCTGCGCTCACATTATAGGCGATCGCTACACTTTTAATAATCAATTGCACCAAAGGCTGATGATTAAATATAAACCACATTTTAAAAGAGTTTCGCGCAAAGGCACAAAGGAGCAAAGGAAGAAGAAATCTTAAATTGTGGCTATTTTAAAAAATTGAAACTTACTATATATGCGCGGACATATTTCTAGACATAACATGAGCATAGCCGAAATTCGGAATACTGTCAACCCCCCTGACTGAAATAACCAAAACTCGTTAAATTATTGACTTCATTCTCAATAATCATGAGAATAGACCCTAAATTATTGAGAAAATCTTTTTTGCCAAAATTCCATACAAATAACTTATGTTCTCTCTGCACTTAGAGTGTAAGTTCAAAAATGACAACGCTACTAGATATTTACTGAGGTCTAGATTTTTTGTATGGAAACCTAGAAAACCAACTTTTGGACTTAGCGTGACGTACTCCACACACTCCCTTTCAGGTGAGTGTGGGCAACGAGCGCGACTCCTAATCCGGAAATTAACGTAGGGGCGTATAGCAATACGCCCCTAGACCGTGCGCCCCACGGTTCTT
>JBAXRM010000229.1:0-6948 GCA_037131225.1 Nostocales cyanobacterium ELA583
TAACCTGCTGGGAAAAATATTTTGAGTATATTTACTCATGCTGAATGTGGGTTACAAAAATTGAGGTTGCAACAACAGAAGATTCAAAAAAACACTATTTCTTTATTGGTGAAAATAATCAGACTGTATTTGTCATGGCTAAACATTCTGTAGCTTTTGGTGTAACCAGTGACTACTTTCATTATATTGGTAAATCAATTACTACTAAACTAACGGAATAATACCTTTAGTTCTTCTCTTCTTTCTTACCTTCGCGCTCTTCGTTTCTTCGTGGTTCGTTAAAAAAGGATGTTTGGGAGTTGAGGAGTGTGATTCTTTGCGTCTTTGCTCCTTTGCGACTTTGCGCGAAACTCTCTGTGTCCTCTGTGTCTCTGTGGTTCGTTAAAAAAGGATATTGGGAAGTTGAGGGGGTGCGATAGCGAAGCGCTGCTGCAAGCAGTTCGCTTTTGGGGGAAGTTGAGGGAGTGCGATAGCGAAGCGCTCCTTAGGAATCGCTATTTGAGGGGTTGAAGGGGTGCGATAGCGAAGTGCTGCTGCAAGCACTTCGCTTTTGGGAGGTTGGAGGGAGTGCGATAGCGTAAGCGCTGCTGCAAGCAGTTCGCTGTTTGGGGAGTTGAAGGGGTGCGATCGCTGTTTGGGGAGTTGAGGGGTGCGATCGCTGTTTGGGGAGTTGAGGGAGTGCGATCGCTTTTTGGGAGATGAAGGGGTGCGATCGCTGTTTGGGGAGTTGGAGGGGTGCGATCGCTGTTTGGGGAGTTGAAGGGTGCGATCGCTGTTTGGGGGTTGAAGGGTGCGATCGCTGTTTGGGGAGTTGAGGGGTGTGATCACTGTTTGGGAGTTGAGGGGTGCGATCGCTGTTTGGGAAGTTGAGGGGTGTGATCACTGTTTGGGAGTTGAGGGGAGCGATCGCTGTTTGGGAAGGTGAAAGGGTGCGATCGCTGTTTGGGGAGTTGAGGGGATGCGATCGCTGTTTGGGAAGTTGGAGGGGTGCGATCACTGTTTGGGAGTTGAGGGGTGCGATCGCTGTTTGGGAAGTTGAAGGGATGCGATCACTGTTTGGGGAGTTGAGGGGGTGCGATCACTGTTTGGGGAGTTTGAAGGGTGCGATCGCTATTTGGGGAGTTGAGGGGTGTGATCACTGTTTGGGAGTTGAGGGGTGCGATAGCGAAGCGCTGCTGCAAGCAGTTCGCTGTTTGGGGATTTGAGGGGGTGCGATCGCTCTACCAAAACCATAAAAACCTCAATCAGATATTGACAATTAACAAATCAGAAGATAATATAAAGGTAGGCATAACCTGGGGGTAGTCGTATGACTGCCGCATCATAAACCGCTTACGTAGCGGTTTTGTTGTTTTTATGGGCTATCAAAGCAATAATACTTAATTCATAAAGTAGTAACTTGATCCTGTTGTAACCTACAATCCACAAGTAAATTAGCATTTTTAAGGGCTAGAAATGCTTGATTATCAGGACTATCTTTACTACGCACAACTGGATACAAACATAAATCAGCAATTTGCATAACACAACTAGCTTTTGTTTTGCTGTCTATTCCTCTTAATAATTTTGATAAATCATCAGCAGATAAAGGTGAATATTTATCAGATGTCGTAATATTAAAAGGTTGACCTTTAGCTCTTAAATCGTAAAAATATTGTTTTAGCAGATTATCTTCATTTTTACCTGCTGCTTCAAAATAAACCATTAAACTACCATTATTAATAGCTGCATATTTAGCACTACGTTCTATTAAAATAGAAAACGCACTTTTCATCATTTCCCAAGTATTTTCACCATACTTTTCTAAGTAACGATTGAGATATCCTTGACGAGAGATAACACAAGCATGAACAAGTATAGGACAACTAATTATAGTTTGTGTCAAATCTTCCAAAAATTGCTGCTGTTCAACCTTAGATAATTTACCTAACCAAGCAAATCCTTTTTTCTTAGAGCGTATTTCGTTACCATGTAAAGGTTGTTCTTGACTAATATTCCAACGATTTTTAAAATCTAGTACCAATTGATTAATAATTTGTTCATCACTTCTTTTAATTAAAACTCCACCCATAGCAAAAACAGGACATTCATCTTTAGGATTTGGTTTTGCACTACCAGATTCATCAATATATATAGCAAATTCAATATTATCTTGTTGATTCATTTTCTAATTTTGTTAAATTTAATAAAGTTCCTAATAGTATTACATAATTTAACGGTTCGTTAAAAAAGGATGTTGGGAAGTTGGAGGGGTGCGATCGCTCTTTCTCTGTGTTCTCTGTGTCTGGAGTGGTTCGTTAAAAAAGGATATTGGGAGTTGAGGGGGTGCGATAGCGAAGCGCTCCGTAGGAATCGCTATAACATTTAAGCAGTAGCGAATGCAGTATATTTCCTTTCTTCAGGAGGATGAAAAGCTAAAACAATATCAAGATTAGAAATACCTAACTTCATTAATTCATTAGCTATTCCTTCCTCAGTCCAATCTTCTTCAATCCAAATTTTATCATTTTTAATTCTGATATTAACTTGGATATTATTTGTTCTTTTTTTGCCATCCCAACCCAAAAAACCCCAAATATAGTGATGATTATTATCATCAAAAATCAAACAACTTTCATCAGTTAAATTTGCCGCACCAGAAACCCAATTATGATATTCTGTGAGAACTTGTTTAATTGCTATTTGATATTGCTCTAGTTTATCCATTGTAATATCTCCTCCTTTTCGACATTAACTACAATTATCAAAATTTGATTTAATTCGACAATCTCTTTGATTGAATCTCTAGTAAAAAAGTTTTCGTATGTACTTTCTTAATAGCCAAATAAATTATATATTCTGGTTCTGTGAGATTAATTAAATTACGATATAAAATATATTGCCCTAGAGCTAGTTGAAAATCTCTCATCGGAGAAGGACTAAGAAAACTCTTGATTTCAACAACTATTTTCCGTCCATTTTGTTCTGCTGCAATCGGTTTTTCTGCGGATAAATCAGCAAACAATTCAGCATCTTTATATTTAATTTTATAAGGATCAGCCGTAATTTTCCAACCATCGTTAATTAAAGCGTTTTTAATAGCATCATGGTAAATGTCTTTTGCTGGCATTGTTTTCTTGATAATTTTTAGTAAACACGAACTAATCTTAATAGTACAATTATATCACATACTCAGGCGTTAGCGAAGCGCGATCTAGGAATCGCTGTTTGGGGAGTTGAGGGAGTGCGATAGCGAAGCGCTCCGTAGGAATCGCTTTTTGGGGGGTTAAAGGGATGCGGATCGCTGTTTGGGGAGTTGAATGGGTGCGATAGCGAAGCGCTGCTGCAAGCAGTTCGCTCTTACTCTGTGTTCTCTGTAACTCTGTGGTTCGTTAAAAAAGAGATTTTGGGGAAAGAGAGCTATTCTTGCGGAGCAGTTTGCGATAGCGAAGCGCTGCTGCAAGCAGTTCGCTCAAGTTAAACCCCAAAACCCAAAACCACATCCAAAGCAGTATGAATTTCTTCCCAATATTCAACTTCTAAAATCCCCACCAACCCTAAAACCCGACGATAATCAACAGAACGAATTTGAGCAACATCAATAAAACGATCTTTATCTAATCCATTAGTTGCTGTTGCTTTGACATTGACAATATAGGGAGCTTGCTTACTTCCTGGTCGAAATGGCATCACAATTGTTAATAATCCATATTGATTCATAATATCATTTTGAACTATCAAACAAGCACGGATTTTTTGTGCTTCTGCTCCCACCGTTGGATCAAGATTTACCCAGCGAATTTCACCCCGTTTATAAGTTAAATTACCCTCTGGCATTAATACCATCTCCAGCTACATTATCCCAATCAGAAATCTCATTTTGATATTCTAAATCTTTGGCATCTTTTTGGAGAGCAGCTATTATTTCTGCTTCTAAAATTTTGCGTCTTTGTTCTGCTAATAGTGCATTGATATAGCCACTACGATTACCTTTTGCTTGTTGATCAATAAATCTCAGAATGTCTTCTTCTAAAGTAATTGTGACTTTCATCATTATGTATGACTCATTCATCTTACCAATTAATCATACCACTTTTTTGACATTGCGTGAGGTAAAAAGAGATTTTGAGGGGTTGAGATCGCTGTTTGGGAGTTGAAGGGTGCGATAGCGAAGCGCGACCTAGGAATCGCTGTTTGGTGAGTTGAGGGGGTGCGATAGCGAAGCGCGATCTAGGAATCGCTGTTTGAGGATGATGGGGATTTAGGAGATAGTGCTATAATTTAAATAATCAATTCCAGGATAAATTCTATGCCAGTAGAAGCCATTTATGAACAAGGAACATTGAGATTATCACAACCGATAAAACTAGCAGAAGGAAGTAAAGTACAAGTAATTATCATTCCTCTAGAATCTAATTATCAACAGAAAAAAACATTAGAAATTTTACAAGAGATTGCTGAACTTCCTTTGGAGGGGAAAACAGATCCTTTTGACGGCAAAGATCACGATCAAGTTTTATATTGTCAATAGGTTATGATTTTTGTAGATACGGGTGCTTGGTTCGCTAGTGTTGTTCCTTCAGATTCCAACCATAAAAACGTTATTTTATGGTTAACTAATAATACAGATTCTTTAGTAACAACTGATTATGTAATTGATGAAACATTAACTTTATTAAGAGCAAGAGGAGAAGCCAAAAGAGCAATGATTTTAGGTGAAGCTTTCTTTTCAGGTAAGTTAGCAACTATATATTATTTAACAGAAGAAGATATTCGCCGAACTTGGCAGATTTTTCGTGATTATTCTGACAAAGAATGGAGTTTCACAGATTGTAGTAGTAAAGTTATCATGGAAAAGTTAGATATTATCCAAGCATTTTCATTTGATTATCATTTTCGTCAATTTGGTATTTTTCAAGTTGTTCCGTAATGTATCATTTTTCTTTTGTCTCTGGATAGCGATAGCGAAGCGCTCCGCAGGAATCGCTCTTCTATATGGGTAATCTCTTAACACGAAAAGTTTCATTATTGACAGAAATAATTGATCCCATTTCTAAATCTTCGTGACATTGGCTCAAAATTTCTGTTAAACATTCATTAATTACATGATAATTTTCATTACCTAATCGAAATAAAATTACACTGGGTAAGCTATCTCCACTGACAGCTAAAAGTTGAGCAAAGTCTAAATCTATAGTTAATATAATTCGCTCTTCGGCACAAGCTTTAATTAAAATTTCATAATCTGGTAGTTTTTGCAAACCCTGTTCTCGCAAATGCACCACATCATAATCAGCACTACGCAACCAAGCTACAGTCCGTAGTGAAATTCCCATATCAGCTAAAAACTTCATTTTAATTTTAATATTACGCAGTTTTAAAAGAATAAACCCTTTCTTGAGTCAACCACGCTGCATAAAGCAAAGATTGACGAATATCATCAGCTTCTAAATCAGGATATTCTTCTAAAATCTCCTCTAATGGTTTTCCATTAGCTACTAAATTTACCACTAAAGAAACAGGTATTCGCATCCCCCGAATACAAGCTTGTCCTGCCATGACTTGTGGATCAAATGTAATCCTTTCTAAATTTAACATAGAATTACTTATTTGTAATATTTTTGATTGTATCATAAATGTATCATAAATTTATGAAAATCTATATATTTAAAGACGCTGAATAATCATTTGGGAAGTTGAGGGTGCGATAGCGAAGCGCGACTTAGGAATCACACCGTTTAAATTTCTCCCCATTCTCTAGCATCAATAAAAAGAGAAAGATGCTTTTTATTACTCGTGGCAATAATTACCTCATTTCCATAATTAGCAACTAAAATAGATTGAGCAGCTAAAATAACATCACCATCTAAAGCCTTATTATCTGCTGTAGATTTACCTTTATTTCTCACTTCAGCCCATAATTCTGCTGCTTTTAACATTACTTCTGTGGTAATTGGAAGATAAATAATGTCTGATTTAAGTTGATTCAGTTTTCTAATTCCTGATAACTTATTTGCTCTTAATAACTCCCGTCTAATTTCATAATCTATAATTTCTGGTAAAATGACTTCATAACCTCTTTCAAAAAGACTATAAAACCATTCTTGACATTGCACAGCTAGAGGATTTCCTTTAGGATTAGTAATCAATCCCACAGGTGCAGAATCTAAAACAATAACCTTACTCATTTTATTTTAAATTGAAATACCAGTCATAGATTCAATAATTTCTAAAGTTTCTTGTTGATCTTGTTGATCATCTGATTCATTCCATGTCTCGAACAATCTTTTAATATTAGTTTTTCTGTGTTCTTTCTTAATTGCATCACTTTCATTAATTTCATTAATAGCATTTTCCCAGTTCTTTAAGGATGTCTGTTTCATCGTCACACTTTGACGAAATAACCGGACAATTTGTAGTAATTCGGGTATGTATTCTTCTGGAGTATGTTCAATTTCTAGTAATAAATCATTGCGGTGTTTTGCTGATGATTTAGCTGTAATGGATTGGTGATTATTAATCATAAAATCCTAGATTTGATTATTTTTACATATTACCAGTATATCGGATCAGAATAAGCAATGTCTGAAATTTATAAAATGTGATAACTACGGTGATCTATCTAAATGATTCCTGCGGAATGCTTCCCTATCACTGTTTGGGATTTGAGGGAGTGCGATAGCGTAAGCGCTGACTTGTCAGTTCGCTGTTTGGGGAGTTGAGGGAGTGCGATAGCGTAAGCGCTGACTTGTCAGTTCGCTGTTTGGGAGTTGAGGGGTGCGATAGCGAAGCGCTCCGTAGGAATCGCTATTTGGGGGGTTGAAGGGGTGCGATCGCTCCACTATTGCTCAAAAACTTAAATTTTGTACAATTTGCAAAAAACAGACAAATAATCTATAATGTTATGTAATCCTTTGACACTCTCAGGGCTGAAGCCACTGAGATTCTTAAAATTTTACAATCCTAATA
>JBAXRM010000230.1:0-6947 GCA_037131225.1 Nostocales cyanobacterium ELA583
GAATTCCAAAATTGGGGCTAATACTTTATTTTTTTCAAAATGAGAATTGCTGTTTAATAACCTGCAATTCTGACTTAACGTGGAATGGTGCGTTACGCTGTCGCTCTAAGCGAAGCCATGCCCGCAAGGGCTTTACACACCCTACTTTTGCACTTTATTTAATTCACATTCCTTAACAGAATTTTATGGACATATTTGAGTGATCTGCGGGAGCAGCAAGAACTAACCCTGAATTAGACGAATTTCACCTGTTACAACCAGAGTTATTGCGTAGTACCTTTAGTCCGCCTTCCTACGCAGAAGATAATGTATTTACAGGTAGTGACTTAAATTTATACTATGACAGTAAGCATACACAATGGTATAAACGCCCTGATTAGTTTGCGGTATTAGGAGTATCCCGTTTTTATGCACAAACAGAACAACGAATTTGTTGAGCCAGTGAAGTTTTTGCCAGTGCGTTTTAGAACAGTCAAAAAACAATTAAATAAAATAATTAGATATTAAAATTATGATTAATACCAATAAACAGTTAACTCAACAACCATTATCAGTTCAAAATATTCTTAAACTGTTTCAAGAACAGGTTCAATATTTATATGGAAATAACTTAAAGCAAATTATTTTATTTGGTTCTTACGCAAGAGGAAATTTTACATCAGATTCAGATATAGATATTCTGATTGTTACTCAAAAAAAAATGTCAAAACCAGAACGAGAACAACTAATTAATTTTATTAGTGATGTCTCGATTAATGACGATATTTTAATCAACTTTATTGAAATGCTCACTCAAAAATTTGAGTTAGAACAGAGTCCATTACTCCTAAATATTCGGAGAGAGGGAGTTATTCTGTGAATAATCATGAAATTATGTTACTATTAGATAAATCTCAGAATAGTCATAAAGCCTCTATACTGTTGCTGGAAAACGATTTGCGCGATTTAGCAGTTGGTAGAGCTTACTATACTATGTTTTATATCGCTCAAGCTTTTCTGTTATCCAAAAATTTATCTTTTTCTAGTCATAAGGCTGTTATTTCTGCTTGGACGAGAGTTTTGTAAAAATCAAGATATTCCCCTAAAATATCATCGTTTTTTGATTGATGCTCAGATTAAAAGAAATGAAGCTGATTATGATATTAGCCCTAATATTAGCCTAGAAGAAGCTCATGAAATGATCAATAATGCTGAAGAAATGTTAAATTTCTCTAGTCAATACTTTGACAGAAAAAATCATGAAAATACTTCAGATTAACCAATCTGATACCAGTGGTGGAAAAGTTTTTAAAGTCTTATTTAATTGAGTTTGCGGAAATCGCTAGATGACTTTTTATTGGCAAATTCCAGAGTCCACCGTATATACTTAGATAAATTAAAACATCCAGCGAATGCCCCCATTAGTCTGAAGTTGTTGAAACAAAATAAGAACATAAGATCCCCAACTTCTTAAAGAAGTCGGGGATCTGAAACTGTTGATCTTGAAGGCGATAGCGAAGCGCTGCTGCAAGCAGTTCGCTTGGTTAAATGAAACTCTTTAGCAGGTATCAATTATTCAGATGAGTTAAGCAAAATGTACTGGCAATAAAGATGACATTTGAATCAGAATCTCTGAACTTAACGAACTACTAATTAAATCTGTGTTATTCTGTTATTCGTCCATTGGAGAACGGCGATCGCAAACATTGATAAAATAAGAGTTACAAAAAATAGATTCGATTATTGTTGTCCGAGAGTGACAGAACCGGGATAGTATTGAACAGTGATTTGGGCTTTGATGGTCTTTTTGATCTCAGTCCCTCCCATGCAACCTTCTTATGATCTATTGTTTAGTTAGTGATCAGGAGGCCGAAGTGCAGAGAAGGTGTGAGCGAAATCGGATTTGGGTGGATAATCTCAGTTGTATTTGCCAGGTTTTATTCTCTCTATGGGATTAGTGTTTTTACTATTAGTGAGTGGAATTTGGTATTTTCGGAAGATGGAACGAACTTTTGCAGATGTTATTTAAGATCAAATTCTCAAGTAGATAGATATATTATTCAAAGACTTTAACCTGGAAAATTTGATGAAAAGATTACTTGTAACAGGCTCATCAGGTCTAATCGGCTCGGAAGTATGTTTATACTTTGCTTCTATTGGGTGGGAAATTCATGGTGTTGATAATAACCAAAGAGCAGTTTTCTTTGGATCTCAAGGAGATACACGCTGGAATCAACATCGACTGCAAAACTCCATTAAAGGGTTTGTTCATCATGAAGTAGATATCCGCGATCGCCAAGGGGTACTCAATTTAATTGCCAGTCTCCAACCAGATGCTATCGTGCATACAGCAGCCCAACCTAGTCATGATCGGGCAGCAGCCATTCCTTTTGATGATTTTGATACAAATGCAGTAGGAACTCTGAATTTATTAGAGGCTGTGAGGCAATTTTGCCCAGAATCGCCCTTTGTGCATATGTCCACAAATAAAGTTTATGGCGATCGCCCGAACACAATTAAACTCAAAGAATTAGATACTAGATGGGATTATGATGACCCCATTTATGAACATGGTATTCCAGAAACCTTTAGCATTGATCAATCAAAACATTCGTTATTTGGTGCATCTAAAGTTGCAGCAGACGTAATGGTACAAGAGTATGGACGTTATTTTAATATCCCTACTTGTTGTTTACGAGGAGGGTGTTTAACTGGACCTAACCATTCAGGAGTGGAATTACATGGCTTTTTAAGTTATTTAGTCAAATCCAACTTAGAAGGTAAAGAATATAAGATTTTTGGTTATCAAGGTAAGCAAGTTAGAGATAACATTCATTCATTAGATGTAGCGCGGTTTATTGAAGCTTTTATTCAAAATCCTCGCATAGCAGAAGTATACAATCTTGGAGGAGGTAAGCAAAATAGCTGCTCAATTCTAGAAGCATTCACTTTAACTGAAAAATATAGTGGTAAAGCGATGCTTTATACTTACGTATCAGAAAATCGTATTGGTGATCATATTTGCTATTATTCCGACTTAACAAAAATGCGTGAGCATTATCCTGACTGGGATATTACAATTTCCTTAGAAGAGACAATTAAACAGATAGTTGAATCTTGGCAACAGCGATTAAATACAGGAGATAATTAACAATGTATCAAAGCGATGTGTATAGTAAACCCAGCTATGAGCCATTACCTCCTCAACAAACACTGCCAACGATGTATGATTTACCTAGCGAAGCTCCAGAGGAGCCAGGTTTGCCAGACGAATTTCACCTTTTACAACCAGAATTATTGCGTAGTACCTTTCGTCCACCTTCTTATACAGAAGATAATGTATTTACGGGTAGCGACTTAAATTTATACTATGACATTAAGCATACACAATGGTATAAACGCCCTGATTGGTTTGCAGTTTTGGGGGTATCCCGTTTTTATGAACAAACAGAACTAAGATTAAGTTATGTTACTTGGTATGAAGGAACATATCCCTTTGTAGTTGTAGAATTAATATCTCCAGGAACAGAAAACGAAGACTTAGGGAGAAATAGAAATTTACGGGAAGTTAATCAACCACCTAATAAATGGACAGTATATGAGCAAATTCTCAGAATCCCCTATTATTTTGCCTATAACCGTTATACTAACGAGTTTCACTGTTTTGGTTTAGTAATGAACCGTTATCAACCGCTCTCTATTAATGGATTAGGGGTATGGCTAGAAGAAGCTGAATTGGGTTTAGGATTATGGGAGGGAGAATATCAAGGACTAACTATACAGTGGTTACGTTGGTATGATAAAGAGAATAATTGGTTGCCTACTCCAGAAGAGCGAGAAAAGCAACGGGCAGACTCTGCTGAATTAGAAGTAGCTAAATTACGACAATTGTTATTGGAACAAGGTATTAGCTTACCTAATGATCAATAGACATCTCCAGAAAAGAATGTAGAGACGTTCCATGGAACGTCTCTACAAGAGTTGTAAGTCACGCATATTTAATTTTCACCAGATGTCTAATAGAGTTGAAAAATTGTCCGGTACGAAGGTAATCAATACTAATTTTATGTCTAAATCACCTCTCTACGAAACAGATTTCATGGATTGGTTAACTCAACAAAAATTAGCCTTAGTCAGTCAAGATATAACAGCTTTGGATTGGGAGAATTTGGCAGAAGAGTTAGATAGTATGGGTATTAGTGAAAAAAATGAGTTGAAAAATCGGTTAATAATTTTATTAACTCATTTGCTAAAATGGCAATATCAATCTTCTAAACGTTCTATTAGTTGGTTTACCACTATTGCTAACCAGAGAGATGATTTACAAGATTTACTCAATGAAAAACCAAGTTTAAAACCATACATTCCTGATATTTTACCCAAAGCTTATCGAAATGCGAGAAGAGAAGCATCAGCAGAAACAGGTTTAGTATTAAGTACGTTTTCAGAAATTTGTCCTTATGATATACAAGAAATATTAAATCCTGAATTCTTGTGTAACACTACAGATGATTTTGAGAGAGCTATTAAGGTTATAAAAAATGGCTTATAGTGACTTTTCTTTAGACAGAATCACTAAAATATTTGGCGTTAATATTGAAGAAAGAACAAATGTTTTCACTGCTTTCGACCAGTTAACAGTTGATGCTTTTTTTATCAAATACTTACAAAATAATATTCCCTTAGCACAAGCAATTAGTACAGAGAAAGCCAAATCAGAAATGATTATTGCGCCTGTTCTAATTGAAGTCAGAAGATTATTAGATAATAAAATTAGTTTATTCTCAGGAATTGATTTTAATGTTAATATTGAGCAAGGTTTAAATGGATTTTGCGATTTCTTAATTGGTCTATCATCTCAACAGTTATATGTAACATCTCCTGTGATTGCTTTGGTGGAGGCAAAAAATGATAATCTGAAACAAGGATTCGCTCAATGTATTGCAGAAATGATTGCTGCTGCTCAATTAAATCAATCAGAGGGAAATAATATTGAAAATATTTATGGTTGTGTTACCAATGGTAATCAATGGGTGTTCTTGCAATTAACTGGTAATCTAGTGATAGTTGATTTAGATGAGTATTACATAAATCAACCAGAAAAAATTATTAGTGTATTTGTGAGTTTAATTAAGTCAGAGTTAGAGTCCAATCCGAAATATACTGCAAACGGTTCATAGTTTAACCAAGTATGAAACCTCTCCCTAACCCTCTCCTAAGAGGAGAGGGAAAAGAAATAATATTTAATACTGGAGAGGCTTTGAACCTTGTTCTTTGTATGATAAAAAAGTCTAGCTTCTAGCCATTTTGAGTATACATCAGTAGAATTAGCTAAATTAAGATAGTTACTAGCAGGACAGGGAATTAATTTGTAGAGGTTTCTGTCAACCAAACATCAATATTTAAACTGTAGCTGAGTAAGTAAAATGCAACCTACACAAGCGAATTACGAGATTTATGAACAAGATTATCCTGAATGGTTAGATATTACCCTTAACCAACTGCAAAATCGGGATTTGGAAAATGTTGACTGGGAACATTTAATTGAGGAAATTACTGCATTGGGAAACGAACAAAGGCGTAAAGTAGAAAGTTATTTGAGACAACTTATTAAACACTTACTTCTTTGTCAATATTGGGAAAGTGAGAAATCCTATTGTGCCAAGGGATGGATTGAAGAAATTGATAATTTTAGGTCTGAATTAGATTTATTATTGGAGTCTAAAGTTCTTTATAATCATTGTGCAAAAATCCTAGATAAGATCTACATTAAAGCTAGAAACAATGCTATTCGTAAATCTGAACTATCTCCAGCAATCTTCCCTGAAAATTGTCCTTATTCTTTAACAGAAATCCTCAATCCTGAATGGTTGCCATCATAAAAAGAATATTACTAATAAATTATGTCAGATACAGTTATTCGCGTTGAAAACCTCGGTAAAAAATATATTATTGGCCATCAGCAGCAGGAACGTTATACTTCCTTGCGAGATGTGATTACTAATAAGGTTAAATCTCTTGGTAGTTTAATAAATCCTAAAGTTAAGAATGAAAATCCTGCTTTTGAGGAGTTTTGGGCTTTAAAGGATGTTTCATTTGATATTAAACAGGGTGATAGAGTTGGGATTATTGGGCGCAATGGTGCGGGAAAATCAACACTATATTTTGTAAAAAAATAACCTCTAGTATAGATTTAAAGGAATTATGAAACTGCTTAGTTAAAAAAATATTGTGAAAATTAGTTATATAAATGAAAACAGATAAATTATTTTACAGAATTTTCTTAAATCAACCAGATTTAATAGCAGAATTAATTCCTGGTATTCCTAGTGATTGTGAATTTGAGTATAGCGCACCTGTACTCAAAGAAAAAGAAACTAGGTTAGATGGGTTATTAACACCGATTAGTAATAATTCTGATGTACCGCTAATATTTCTCGAAGCACAAATGCAGCGAGATACAAAATTTTATAATCGCTATTTTCGGGGAATATTTAGCTATATTGACCAATATGAAATTAGCGAAAATTGGTGCGGATTACTAATTTTACTGAATAAACGTTTGGAATTAGGTTCAGAACTTCCACACAGAAACTTACTGAATAGTCAAGTAGAAAGGTTATATTTAGAAGATTTATTACATCAAGATGATTTAAGTCCTAATTTAGCTCTACTAAGATTAATAGTAACGCCTAAAGACCAAGCAGGATTAGCAGCTAGGCAAATTTTAAACAGTGTCAGCACAGAAGCAGAATTTCAGCTAAAATTAGATTTAGTAGAGTCCATACTAGTCAACAAATTTACACAACTAACCCTAGAGGAGATTCAAAAAATGCTTAATCTCAAAGAGGCTGATATTACTCAAACCCGGTTTTATCAAGAGGTGTTAGAAATTGGTGAGAAAAAAGGTTTACAACAAGGAGAAGCAAATCTAACTATACGCCAGTTAAAACGCCGTTGTGGTAATT
>JBAXRM010000231.1:0-6942 GCA_037131225.1 Nostocales cyanobacterium ELA583
CACGAAGTTTTCGCCACCTTTAAATTCACGTCTTGAAACCCTTGCTAGAGGGGAGGCGCAAAATGGGATTATATAAATGGCGAAGACTTCATGACACTAACGGTTTTGAAGCCAATCTTTACCCACCTGAATAGTAATATCGGAACTAATATTACCAGTGCTTTCTACGCGCACTTCCCCAAATCCCAACAAACTCCGCACTGATTCCGCACTATCTCCATCTCCTTGTTGTGCCACAATGTGAGTTGTCTCTAGGAGTTGTCCCCAGGGTTTAGAGAAAAAGATATTGGTATATCCAGCTTTTTCCAATGTTTTAATTAGGGGGCGTAATTGAGAGCGGTCGCCTCCTGTGCTATCTTGAATAGCTACACGCAAACGACTAGGATCACTGAACGATGTTTCTGTCGTTTTGGCTTCTAAACCAAAGTGCTGTGTCATTAATTTAGCAATATTCCGCCCATCTGGAACCCAGTAGCTGGCATCAAACTCATGATTTTCGCTAAAGCGCCCAGGTAGCATTAACATTTGCATATTCGAGCGATTGATTTTTGAGCCAAAACCAGTTAGTGCTACTAATTCCTCGATAGATAAGTTAGTATCAATATTTTCTTTAACAACGTTGAGAATATCTGGTAATCGGGTGATAGTTTTCGGGTTCAGAGTCTGTTCAATTAAAGCCCGTAAAACTATTTGCTGGCGCTGAATGCGACCAATATCTCCCAGTTCATCATGACGATAGCGGAGTAATTGCAACGCTTGTTCACCATTGAGATGTTGTTGACCTGCTTTTAGATTAATGTATAAATGCTGGGAATCATCCCGATATTTCATATCTTTGGGGACATAGATACTCACTCCTCCCAAAGTTTCAATTAGCTTACTAACGCCCAAAACATTAATACGGACGTAACGATCAATTCCTACCCCACCTAAAAGATTACTAACGCTTTTTGCTGTTAAAGCAGGACCTCCTTCCACATTAGCAGCATTAATTTTCTTCACCCCATGGCCTTCAATTTCTGTACGAGTATCTCTAGGCACAGAAAGCATAACCATTTTCTTGGTCTGGGGATCAAATTTGATCAACAGCATCACATCGGAAAGACCGTCAAAAGAATTAATTTGCGGCTGGTATCTAAGATTTTTACTTTCGGGAGGTGCGTTTTGTACGTCTGGAGGTAGCACACTCATGCCCAACAACAGGATATTAACAGGACGTGTCAGTTGGGAAAATTGTAACCCATTGCCAGAAATACTATCCCCATCAAATACCGCCTCTTCCTGGGGACTGAGTTGAGCTTGTTGCAAAGGTGTACTTTCCCAAGAAACCGCCAATAACGCCCCAGCAATTCCTGATACTATGGCAATCCCTCCCATACCCACCGCAAACCATAGCCACCGTCCCGATTTTGACGGGCGATAATTTTTCCCTTTACCTTGATTATATTTAGCTTTTGCGGCCTTTTGTTGTGCTGCTGATGTTTTTTGACTAGTCACAGACTTCCTCTCACCTACGATTTTAAATAAACTAAATTTGCCGACTCAATACATCTAAGACAAATCAGACTATAATAGCCAACTCCTCATCAGTTTGCTATATAAAACTTCTACATTTCAGGATTCACTGAGTCAGGAGAAATAAGAATGACCAATTACCATTCTCCTACCTACGCCATACTCGTTCTGCTAAGTTACTAAATCCTGATAAGCGAGAAGATTTGCCTTGAATGATCCGAAAAATTAACCACACACTCACTAAAAAATAACCAGAAGTCAGGAAACTATTGAGAATTAATAAGCGCAGTGTTAAAAAATCCGTTGCCGCTCCAGTAGTTAACAATATATAACCTAACATCCATATAAGAGCCAAGGTAATAGACAAACGGCTAACAGCAAGTTGTTCCCGGCTACCCTGATGCTGGTAGAGAGTCCAAAGTGAGGGAAAAAAGCCGACAATGGGAATCAAATATAAAGTGAGTTGTGTTTTGGAGATATCTGTATCTTTGGGCGGTAAGTTATCCATAGTGGTTGATGTGATCATAAACTAGAGATGGTGAATAATAGTTATTAAATTAGAGATATAGCCATCTTAACTGTCCGTTCGCTGATTTTGAAAAGACAAGAGGAATTAAAGCCTTGATGCAAAAGGAAACAGGTGATTTTTAAGTAATCCGTTAATTATCGGTAAAATTTATGACCATCACAGAAGGCTTCCAGAGGTAATTATTTAAGGCACAGGGATAGCATGAATCATAAAATCGCAAAAGCTCTATATAAGATGAAAATGCCTGAATCAATTGAATCGCCTGGATTACAAGCCCTGTAGGGCTTAATTAAATCTTGCGGGTTAAAAATGAGCGAACGGACAGATATTAAACGATTCCTGAACAATAGTAACTAGTACCGCTTTGCGGAAGTCAAAAGTCAAAATCAAAAGTCAAAAGTAATATGGAATCAGCTTTTGGACGATTGAGAATGGTTCATTAACTTACGCCGCAGTGTACTAGTGTAGGGTGGGCAATACCCACCTTACGGATAGTATGGCTACGCCACGCAAGCTATCAAAAATTAAATAGGAGTCTTATAATAACCTAAGCTACCCATGAGGCAAGAGGCAATTGTCAAATTCAGTTACTCATTACCAGCCTCAATGGGATTGGTACTCTGTACAAGAAATCGCCTGAGTTCTATAGTGTAATTATTTAAAAATGCAGACACGTAAGCTACTTAATTGGTGGCAAACACTGACACCCATAGCTAGATTTTTAGCGATCGCCCTACTTGCGCCCTTATTAGTTCTCAATGGTTGGGCTATTGCCGCAATTTTCAATTATTTTCATTCCCTGATCGTTATTTTAGTCGGCGCTTCCGTATTAGCATTTCTCCTCAGCTACCCTGTGAGTTGGATGGAAAATCACGGAGCTAAACGAGAACAAGTAGCCATCTTGGTATTTTTGTTAGCATTATCCATTTTATTAGCTCTAGGTGTTACCCTGTTTCCCCTCGCCCTGACTCAAGCACAACAACTGGTAGCACGGTTACCAGAATTAATTGACTCAGGACGTTCTCAGTTAATGATCCTCAATGAAAAAGCCGAAAGTGCAGGTTTACCTATCAATCTCGATGCTTTAGCGGCACAGATCAATGATCGTGTCAAAGGACAATTACAGGCGATCGCCGGACAAGCATTAAATCTGGCTGTCGTCACTCTTACCAGTTTGCTAGATTTCTTACTGACAATGGTATTAACCTTTTATTTATTACAACATGGTGGAGAACTTTGGCAAAGTTTAGTAGAATGGCTACCGTCTAAATTTCGTGATCCCTTTTCTAAAACAGTCCGTTTAAGCTTTCAAAACTTTTTTATCACCCAATTAATTTTATCAACCTGCATGGCTTCTGCCCTAATTACCACCTTTTTGTGGCTGAAAGTTCCCTTTGGTTTATTATTTGGGTTAACTATTGGAGTCATGGCACTTATCCCCTTTGGTGGTTCTGTGGGTATCGCCCTGACAACGACTTTAGTTTCACTCCAAGACGTTTCTATGGGAGTGAGAGTATTAATAGCTGCCGTAATCGTGCAGCAAATTCTCGAAAATCTGATTGCACCACGAATTTTAGGCAGTTTTACCGGTTTAAACCCTGTTTGGATTTTAATTTCTGTCTTAACTGGGGCAAGAATTGGCGGACTTTTAGGAGTAATTGTCGCTGTCCCCTGCGCTGTTGTCATTAAAAGCATTATCAGCGCCATTCGTCCCTCGGTGCTTAATCTTGATACAGAAGACTCTTCTCTAGAAGAATCTCCCTCAATAGAAAATAATAATTCCTTGAGTATTTCTCAAATTAACTTATAGCAGCAGTTCGGAGCAAGACGATTGTTGATTAGTTTCTGAATTAGGAAATGCTAGTAAATTAGAGAAGTAATCATCTAATCTTTATGTAAGTAGATGAACACAATAAAACCAATCTGTGTAAAGAAAAGTAAAATTACCTAAAACCTCTTCCCTATTGCCTTTTGCCTCTTGCCTTTTGCCTTTTCATAACGACAGTTTTTAATGCTCACCTACTTACCTCGAATGGAAATAACAATATCATGATCATTGATGTTGATATTAAAGATGATAAAATCTGGATACAAAGAGATGGTACAGAAATAGGTATTGCTAATGAATTAATAGCTGCTGGTGTCTCTAAACTCTGTATGTGTTTGGATTTGTAATATACCATTTGTGCCGATATGTGCCAGCAATTTCATTGTTTCCATTTTTTACCATCATTTTTAGGTACAAGTTGCCAATTTCCGTATTTATTCATATTTATATTGCTACTTAAATTAAAACTTCAACTTCCTGAGCGATACTTGTAGGTTTAGGAATTGGTAAACCTGACTCTATTAAACCTTCTATATGAAATTCTATGGACTCTACAATTAGTTGTTGAACTTCTGCTAATGTTTCAGCTACGGCTATACAACCGGGTAAGTCGGGAACATAAGCACCATAGCTGGTATTTCCTTTTTCAATTACTACTGTATAACGCATTATTCCCTCTAATTGTGCTTGTCTCCAAATACTTTTTAATGTACCAATGGGTACGTCAATATTCGGTTTACCAGAAACTGTAACTGTACCAAGTTTACCAAAATGTTTAAACTGTCGGTGACTCCCTCTAGTTCTTGCTAAATACCAACCATCAGCTTCTAAGTAGGTGAGTGTTGAAAATTGTCGTTATGGCAAGGCAAAAGGCAAAAGGCAAGAGGCAAGAGTGAAGAGGGTTTGGGCGATTTTACATTTCTTTACACAGTTTAGTTTTATTGTGTTCACCTACTTAGTCGCTGAATGACTGCTCGTAATTTCATGTTAACGTTTATCTGTGATAAATAGTTTCCGAATATTGTACAATTAACTGTGTAGTTGGCTATTGTTAGCAAAGTATTTGCCCTAAAATTACTTTTTTTGTAGTTATTAAATTAGAAAATAAGCTATACTACAAAAAAATCAGCAGATAGTAAAATTATGCAAATTAAGATAAAATCTAGAGCTGACGCAGAAGGAAGATTAAATTTACAAGTACCTCAATACTTAGCTAACCAAGAACTAGAAGTAATTATCTTCTATAACAACCTAGAATCAATAACACTAAGTCCTGAAGAATTAGGATATCCTAATGATTTTTTTGAGCAAACAGCCGGAAAATGGGAAGGTGAACCTTTAACTAGAGAAGAACAAGGTATGTGTGATCAAAGAAACTGGGATTTATTATGATTTATTTGCTGGATACTAACACCTGTATTCAATATTTAACAGGTAAAAGTGCTAGTGTTATTCAGCGTTTTAAAACTGTACATAGACAGGATATTTATCTCTGTGATGTTGTGAAATCTGAATTATATTATGGTGCTTATAAAAGTTTTCGTAAAGAAAATATTAAAGATGATAAAATCTGGTTACGTCGTTCTGCTACAACAAGAGTATTAGCAATCTCCAGCGACCAAATTTCCGGTACAAATGCTTTAGAATCTACCATGATTGCTAATATGGAATTAGCATAATCATTATTTTCGTCTACCAAACACCAGCTAATTGCTACGGAACAATCTAAAACAAACTGCATTAAAATCTTCGTCCTTCTTCAATCATTTCACGGATTAGGTCTGCTGAATAAACCCAAGCCTTTTCTAGGTTGCGTTGTCTATCGGTAGATGTTTTCATGTTGGTTAAAGAAGTAAATTTGTGACTTTATTTATGCAAAATAGATATAATAGCCCGATTTACTGTATAATTAACTATGTAGCTCGCTGATAAAATATGCAAGATACCCTAACCATTACTATTACTCCAGAACTGAAAGCAGCACTTTTAGAAATTACTCAAACTGAAGGTGTATCTGCTGATAGTTTAGTTGGTAAAGCTATTGAGGACTACATCTTTACACACAAATTCCGCGCATTGCGTTCTTACTTGATGCAAAAGAATGAAACAGGTTACACAGATGAGGAAATTTTTGAGATAATTTCATGAAGCTAGTTATAGATACTAATGTTTTGATTGCTGCTTTTATTGCTAAAGGGATGTGTAGTACAGTTGTTGAACACTGTCTAATTGTACATTCTCCCATTACTTCAGATTTTATTCTCAATGAATTGCATGAAAAACTGACAGTAAAGTTTAAATACTCTCCTGAAGATGTGAGAGAGGTGATAAATTTATTGCGTTCTAGAATGCAGGTTGTAATACCGACACCCTTAAATGTGCCTGTCTGTCGTGATGTAGATGATGATATGATTTTAGCAACAGCGATCGCTGGAGAGGCTGTTTGTATTATTACAGGTGATAAAGATTTACTAATATTGAAAATGTTTGAATCAATTAAAATTATTGATCCAAAAGAATTTGCAAATTCTGAAGAAATGCTGAGATGAATTTCACGTTTAAAAAATAATATGGAAAGAATAAATTACTCACAAATTATTCAAGATATTTTAAGCAATCATTCTACCAATGATACAGCTAATGGTACAGAAATTCAATTGCTTTTTGATACACAACGTCATTATTATCAAGTATTAAATATTGGTTGGAAACAACAAATTAGAACTTATGGTGTGATTATTCATGTTGATATTAAAGATGATAAAATCTGGATACAAAGAGATGGTACAGAAATAGGTATTGCTAATGAATTAATTGCTGTTGGTGTCCCTAAAGAAGATATTGTTTTAGGATTTCATGCTCCTTATACAGCGGTTTGCGCTCTTATGAGGTACATCTTAGCCCCCTCCCCGCAAGCGGGGAGGGGGTTGGGGGTGGGGTTCATGTACCTCATAACATCGGGAAGTGCTGTAAGCGGCAATTTACAGGTTTTGCGGTGGGATAATAAATAATTAGTGTACTAGTACACTGCGGCGTAAGTTAATGAACCATTCTCAATCGTCCAAAAGCT
>JBAXRM010000232.1:0-6909 GCA_037131225.1 Nostocales cyanobacterium ELA583
TCCGGTTTTTTCGGGGGGAAGGGAGTAGCAATACTCCTACCCTACCCATTAAACTTTTTCTTTGGGGAACACCAATACCAAATTGATGTTGTTTCCACATAATTAATCCCCGTAAGGGGACTGAAACAAATTATCCATCCCCATCCCATCTATGAACTTGAGTTTCCACATAATTAATCCCCGTAAGGGGACTGAAACAAGTCTTTGGGGCATATAAAAAAAGAAGCAGAGAAGTTTCCACATAATTAATCCCCGTAAGGGGACTGAAACTGTAATTCCAGAAGCTTTAGCTGAAGCGATCGCCCTAGTTTCCACATAATTAATCCCCGTAAGGGGACTGAAACGATGTTGTTGGCTGCCACTAATGAAAGTGGCGGAATTGCGTTTCCACATAATTAATCCCCGTAAGGGGACTGAAACTATGTATGATGACTTCTGTAATTAATTCCCTATATGGTTTCCACATAATTAATCCCCGTAAGGGGACTGAAACAGCGATCGCTATTTACATACATCTCCAAGTTTCTGATTACTTAATCCCCGCAAGGGGACTGAAAGGTTGTAAAATGCGGATCATAAAAACCATCTAGCATCAAAAAAAATGCCGGAATCAGCCACATCTAGCAACCGTAAAAACCCATCAAAAAACACCCCTTTAATATGGGCAGATGATACCGAATTAGTTAGCTTAGTTTTTGACCTAGAAGTAACTGATTCCACCGCTCTATATTCGCAATATACCATTGGACTTCATGCTTGGTTTCTGGATCAGGTACGCCAAATTAACCCAACGCTTTCAGCATATTTGCATGATAGTGAATCAGAAAAACCCTTCAGCATTTCTGCACTAGAAGGTCAATTACTGCCCACCGGAAAACAACTACAACTGCAAGCAAATCAGATATATCGTTGGCAGATAAACGCTATTTCTCAGCCAGTAGTTCAGTTCTTGAGTCAGTGGTTAACACAACCGCCAACTACTTTGAAATTAAGGGATGCTTGCTTACAAATAAAACAGATAAACATTGTTAATTCACCAACTACTTACAACCAACTACTACAATAGAAACATTAATCTGAGTTTTATTTCCCCTACCAGTTTTCGCCGTAAAGGGCATCATTTTCCCCTTCCTGTTCCCTTCAATCTTTTCCATAGTTACCTCAGACGCTGGAATGATTTTTCAGGAATGCCCATAGAACAAGATGGTTTTCTAGAATGGATAGATGAAAACGTCATCATTCACAAACATCGCTTAGAATCAGTCAAAGTTGCAGCAGGTAAACGGGGTTCTGTCACTGGTTTTACAGGGGCAATTTCTCTAGAATTAACTAAAACTGCTTTAAATAACATTGAATTTACCCAATTATTTTATGCTTTAGTCCAACTTGCTCCCTACTGTGGAACAGGCCACAAAACTACCTTTGGACTCGGACAAACCTGCTTGGACTGGGTAAACCCAGAGTCAAATATATCTTCCACAGCGATAACAAATTTGCTACCAGAACGCATTGAGGAATTGACAACAATATTCACAGCACAACGTAAACGGATAGGAGGAGAACGCACCGAAAAAATTGCTACAACTTGGGCAACGATTTTAGCACGCCGGGAAATGGGGGAATCATTACAGATAATAGCTGAGGATTTAGAAATACCTTACACCACAGCGAAAACCTATGTTAAATTAGCACGTCGGATGCTCAAAGATATGCAATCCAATGTTTAGCATTTTTCTGCAAAATTGCAATTACCTCTAACATGACAAAGATAACACCACCTTCCAATCTGCTAAAATTCCCATATAGACAGAGGTAGCATTATGGGTAAAGGATTTGGTAAACTTTTAGTGAAGAATCCCAACGAATTAATCAAGCAATGTTAGAAGAATTAGTAGTTAATCAAAACTAAATTCATTTACTTTTCATTTACGACACACAAAAAAAGCAACACAACCTACAACATGAATTTCATAAGCACGAAAATGTTTTATGAGAATCTTTTCTAGATCATCACAAGTGTCATTTTTATTGCCAAATATTCCTTTAATATTGTATACACGCATTAATTGTCTAGCAAATAAATTGTGTGATAATCGTTTACCAAGAATGGTTGTACCAAATAAAACTCCACCATCTTTAAGCAAGATGTTAAGATTCTCAAAAACAATCTCCTTACTCAAGATGTTATTACCAGCAAGACAATGTAATAAATAGTTGATGGCAATAGAATCAAAACTTTTTGGTGCTAAAAGTAAGGGTTGGAAAATATTGGCAATAAGCGAAGTTGGTTTATATCGTTTTATCCGTCGTGCCGTAAATTTAATACTGTTAGGATTTAAGTCTACTAAAGTAATCCTAGAATTAGGATTCAGAAACTTACAATTGTCTAAAAAATAACCACTTCCTACCCCTATATCTAAATGTTGATCGGAGATATGTTGGTTATAAAATTCGAGAATTAATTTAGTTGGACATTGCCAAAAAAATGTATTTGATAAACCTAGTACAAACAAATCATAAATCTCAAGAATAAATTTACTGTAAATAGCTGCACCTGGAGCGACATCATTAGTAATTTCTATGTTTCGACTAACTTTATTATGTTTCATTCTTTTTAAGTGATATTTTTGACCAATTAGCAAACTATAATTGATCATAGAAATCCCCTAGAAAAATTTCATAAATCAAAAGGTAGATTTAAACAATACCTTGCTGCAATCAATTCTCTTTACATCCCCTAAGAAAAAATCAACTATCTAGATCAATCCATTCTCTGCCGGCTTTTTCTGCGGCTTCTGGACTGTAGTAAAGTTTACGTTCACCAAATACCTCACCACCAGCACTAATTAAGCGGAACTGCCAACAGTCTGCTTCTGTGTAAAATACCAATAGGGTAACATTATTAATAATGGTAACTGAATCAATTTTCGTAAACATTGCCGTTTTAGTATCTAAATCAATCAAAACTTCTCGGTATTTTAAAATAGGTTTTTACTTTATTTAAAACATAAAATATTGATAAAAAAGTAACTATTTAAAGTTAAAATATTAGATAGACACAAACAAATTAAATTAGAGAAACCGAGCTTGTAATAACAATTTCTAGTATAGCATTTTATGACTAAAAATGAAATCACGGCAAATTACGATGAATCCTGGAAAGAAGCATTAAACGAATATTTTGATAGTTTTTTATCCTTCTTCTTTCCTGTGGCTTATAAAGCAATTGATTGGACAAAACCACCGGAATCACTAGACAAAGAACTGCAACAAATTACAGCTTCATCATCAACTGAAAAACGCATAGCAGATAAACTGTATAAAGTTTGGTTATTGGATAAAACACAAGTATGGATTTTAATTCATATTGAGATTCAGAGTCAATATGATGTTGACTTTGAAGAACGGATATACACTTATAATTACCGTGCCTTTGACCTTTATCACCAATTTGTTGTGAGTTTGGCAATTTTAGGAGACACAAGTTCCACTTGGCGACCTAACAGTTATCATCAAGCAATGTTGGATTGTGAATTAAGTTTGAAGTTCCCCATTGCTAAACTCCTAGACTATGAATCACGGTGGACTGAACTAGAATCAAGTGATAATCCCTTTGCTATCATAGTAATGGCACACTTGAAAACCAAAGCCACCACAGGGAATTTAGCAGAACGGGAACAATGGAAATGGACATTAATTAGGGGACTTTATGAGCGAGGCTTAACAAAAGGAAAAATTGTTAAACTCTTTAAAATCATTGATAAGATGATGACATTGCCCAAAGAATTGCAACGAGGATTAGTCGCTAAAATTAAACATTTAGAGGAGGAAAATCAAATGCCTTTTATTAGCCCAACAGAAGAATTAGCAATGGAACGCGGTGAACAACAACTAATTATTCGGCAACTAAATCGGCGAATTGGTGAAATTCAATCATCATTCATTGACACAATTCGGACATTAACAATTGAGCAGTTAGAATTACTTGGTGAAGCACTCTTGGATTTCTCCTCTATCACTGATTTAGAACAATGGTTAGAAA
Source organism: Nostocales cyanobacterium ELA583 (assembly GCA_037131225.1). GTDB lineage: Bacteria > Cyanobacteriota > Cyanobacteriia > Cyanobacteriales > Nostocaceae > Dolichospermum. The sequence continues at coordinate 4,043 of JBAXRM010000232.1, forward strand.
GTAACTCAGAGTTTTAGAAAACAAAGCCCCACTTTTCATTAATTGTGGGGAACACTAAAAACTGAGAAACTGGGATTAGAGAAAATTAAATTATTAGGGATAGTTACACTACACTTCGTGAACGCTAAAATGACCAACATCACAAACATATTAAAACAAGCCACCGACGGGTTACTGATGATGAGTGAATCAGAATACCCATTTAAGATTTTTACATGGGAATCTGCACCATTGAATGAGGCCACAGTATTAGAAAAAACGGGTCATTCTCAGGGTATACCCATTAAACTTCTGGGAATTGATGATTTCTTTAGCAACTCTGTGAGTGAGGAAGATTGGCACGAAGACGAGGAAAAGTCCACTGTGAAAAAGTTTAAGAATCTTGTTAATGTCTTGAAAACTAATTTAACTGATTTACAAGTTTACAAAATAGGTAGCAAAGAAATTGATGTTTATATTCTTGGCAATACCCCTGATGGTATCGCCGGGATTTCCACAAAAGTTATCGAAACCTAAAGATTGTCAACTTTGCTTTCAATCACCCGTTGAATATTGGGAGAAACATTAGAAAGAAAATCATACCCTGTTAGTTCTTCTAGGGTATCCACACTGGTTCTAAAGACCTTCCAATTATTATCAAGTTGTTCATCATTGGGGATATTGACAGCAATAACACGGGTATTAGCAGTAATACCCTTGAGTCTAGCATCAGGATCTAGGACTACAACAATTTTCCAAGTGGATTGGGGAATTGTGACTAGGTTTTTCAATTTACCTTTACTGCCAACCGGACCAGCAATAATATAAAGTTCCTTGCCTTGTGATACTAATTCCCTAGAATAATCCTCCAGATTCCCCCAAGTATTCCTATTATTATCGGGTGTTTGGGGCATCATATTTGTCATTAAGAAAGTGGCAGTATTATCTTCAATAGTGCGGGTTCTGTCAGCCGATGGTGTAACGTGACCTCTATCATACCCTGAACCATTATAAGCAGTGGGTTTGATGCGTTCCCAACCTTCAGGTAATGTGTTATCTGGTCTAAAGTTATCTTGACGTGGGGCATCCCCAAACCATGATTTATTTAACTGCCAACTTACCCAATTAGGAGTACCATTACTGCGATTGTAAGACAGTACATACTGGGGTTTTATCATCAAGTCATTATCAGGGTTATTGATGTTGGTTGTGGCTTGACTGGGATTACCCAACAGTAAATGAACCGATGGTATATTTCTAGCAAGTAATTCTGGTTCTAATTCTAAAGTTAATTGTGCTTGTGCCGATAAAGGTAAACAAATCAGTAGCCCAATTGCAAAACTAACTAAAAATCCGACTTTTATAAACTTGATCATAAATAAATTACTCAGTTGCTATTGAAACACTTAAATAAACTGTAAAGCAACTAGGTCAACAATGGCAATCTACTCGTACAATCTTTTGGTATCTGTCGGGAAGTTGAAAATTCTTAGAGAAAACTTGGATTTGGGTTTACAATATTCGATATCAACTACAGATATCATGACTGCCAACAAGACCCCACCCAGCGAGATGATTCGCGTACCAACTGTACTAATTCCTGTAGTACGAAATTTAGCCAAAATCCACCGCGACGGTCACACAACAGCCTTATTGCAAGGATTACAGGAGTTGATAGCGCAGTTCGATAGCAGTGTAAAACTAGAAGTAACTGACGAATTACAGCAGGTGGAGGAGAAGCTGGGGGAACTGGAAACACACCTTTGCCAACAAGATCAACAGGTGGACTCTAAATTAGAAGTCCTTGGTAAACAGTTAGAGAAAATAGAACGGGCGATCGCTTCTGGTAGATATAGCGGTGGTAACTCCAGACAAAGATATTCAGGATATCCATATCAGTATCAACAACAACCAGTAGAAATAAAATCTTTTGCCCCTGAGAACTTAGCGCAACGTTTGGGGGTGACACAGCAAAGTTTGATTACAGAACAGGAAACCAAGAGTGAGCAGGAATTTATCAGTTGGTCCAGGAATCGAGATCCCAGTAGTTTAGGGTGGAAATTTCAGGTTAGTGATGGGTTGTATTATCCTGTTAAACAGTAAGGGATAATATCTTCATTTAAGAGTTGTCTGTAACTATGAATAATGATTCAACTAACTCATCAATGAGTTTACCGTCACTAGAACGTTTAAGTTGTTTAATATCTACGCGCACTTGTGAACCAGCTTCTACCTTTTCCAGTAGAAAGTCAGAATATTTTTCAATTGACTGTTTAGCTTGCTCCTTTTTCTTCCAGACTTGAGCCTCATGAAGCATACTTGTTACCCCAATAAATTCTTCTCCAGTTTTTTCATGAAAGTCATTATAATTGAATCTCACAGCATAAGCTTTGGCTTCTGGCATTAACTGTAAGATGTATCCTAATTGTTTTTCTGGCTTTGCACCAAATCCTTTAGCCATTTTTTTTACTTCTAAAAACTAACTACTAATAAAATATTATCACTTCCGTCTGGGAACACTAATAGATTGTACCGCTTGCCGTTTAGTTTCTTCACCCCGGCGGTCATATCTTGATGTTAATTCAGGTGAAGCATGACCCGCTAATTTCTGGACAGTGACGATATCAGTATTATCTAATAACCCAGAAATAAAAGTTCTTCTAAAATCGTGAGTAGAGAAATTTTCTACACCAGCTTCTTTACCTCTTTTCTGCAAAATAAACAGCACTGCTTGAGATGTCAACTGTCGCAGAGTTATTGCACCTCCTCTATTAATGTGACAAATCAAAGCACCAGCTTCTAATCCCCTAATTTCTAACCAATCTTGGGGTCTAGTTAGGTCGAGGGGGAGTAGTCGGGTAAGGTTCAAGCGTCACCGCTCTCCCCTC
>JBAXRM010000233.1:0-6809 GCA_037131225.1 Nostocales cyanobacterium ELA583
TCAGGAATTGGTTGTTTCTCTACCTTAGTTTCGGGAATTGGTGCAACTTCAGGAATTTTAACTTCAGGAATTGGTTGTTTCTCTACCTTAGTTTCGGGAATTGGTGCAACTTCAGGAACTTTAACTTCAGGAATTGACTGTTTTTCTACCTTAGTTTTGGGAATTGGTGCAACTTCAGGAATTTTAACTTCAGGAATTGACTGTTTTTCTACCTTAGTTTCGGGAATTGGTGCAACTTCAGGAATTGGCTGTTTTTCTACCTTAATTTTGGGAATTGGTGCAACTTCAGGAATTTTAACTTCAGGAATTATCTGTTTTTCTACCTTAGTTTTGGGAGTTGGTTCAGTAACTGGAATCTTAGTTGTATAACTTGGTTCTACAATGCCACGCACTTCATCTGCTGTCAATTCCCCTCTGACAATTTTTGATAAAGTATCTTGACCATTGGGTTGGTAATTAATTAATCTGATAGTGGTATTGAAGGCATTTTTCACAGGTTGTCCTTGATTATCGAGAAATTCCAATTTTACCCATGTCTTACCAGGCTTAAAGCCTTTAAGATAAATTGGTTGCCAACGATCAAGAATAAAGCTTTCACCATTAACTGTACTACGAATGCGCCAATTACTCATTGTATCGTCAGGATTAGTTTCAGCGACACTGTGTAAAGGTGCATTAGTTAGATAAAAGTCCAGCATAATTGGTTCTGCACCATAACCACCATTAGGACGACTGTAAGTAAGTAGGGGTAATTTAGAATTGGGGTTATTTTCCTCGGTTTTCGTCAGAACATGAAATGTTGTTTGAGCATAAGCACCTTCATTTTTAAAACTTTCATGCCACGGACGAGAGGCAAATACACGTAAAGTATGCGTACCGGGAGATAAATCAGGTAAAATCAGCGGCTGAGTTAAGTCGTAAACAGCTATATAAGGTTGATTATCTAAAATTAGGTGCAAATGGGGTCCAAGTTGCCATTGAGGATCTTTAAATAATGGTAAATCCTTAACTTGCAACCGAACTTTAATTGTATTGTCCTGGAGAACTTCATCTATCTGGGGACTGAGAATGCTGACTTGGGGTTGATAAGCCTCTAAGCTGGGACGCAATGCTTGAATCACATCTGGTGCTACAACTTCTGAAAATGTCCCAGAAATTTCTGAAGCTAGGGGTGCTTTCATGAAGGGATTGATAGATACTTCCTGGCTATTTGCTGCTTCAACGCAACTGCTCAAATTTATAACTAGAACTAATGTGACAACCCATTTAATAATTGGGAATCTCTTGGAGAAAAGGTGATCAAAAAATTTTCTGCACCCAGTGTTCATGTTTTTTATTCCGTAACAGTTTTTAACAATTAACGCCATCATTGTGACGCAAATTATGACGGTTGGACTATGGATTAAGACCATAAATCTACTACCAAAGTTATAAATTTACTTACTTTTCTTTGATTACATTGCCAAATAAGTGATTTTTTTGACTTAATTTCAGGACAGAAATTTGTTTTTGTTTCGCCGCATTGGGGTAAAAATAGCTAAATAGCAAGGGTTTAAGCCGCTTTGCGTATGAATCATAATTTTTCCAAATAGTTGTTCTTTATAAATTAAATGAAGAGACTATTGACTTTTGGACAATATGTACGAACTTGCAAGGTAGATTGGACAATAAACTTGGCTATGTTTAATTATTGTTAACAAGTCTATAACAATATGCAGGTTCACCCTCTATAATTCAACAGAAACAACTTTTCTTTTCCACACGACAACTGCATCGCTAGTCCAGAGAAATCTGAAAACTGCGACTGTGTTATTCTAGGTGGTATTCATGATTCCCAATTCCTTATAGAGAGGAGGTCGAATGACGATTAGTCCTCCGGAGCGAGAGGAAAAAAAAGCAAGAGTGATCGTTGACAATGACCCGGTTCCTACCTCATTTGCAAAATGGGCAACTCCGGGACATTTCGACAGATCCTTATCCAGAGGCCCAAAAACCACAACCTGGATTTGGAACCTCCATGCCCTCGCCCATGATTTTGATACACATACAAGTGATTTAGAAGACATCTCCCGCAAGATATTCGCCGCTCACTTCGGCCATTTGGCTGTAGTAGCAATCTGGTTGAGCGGAATGTTATTCCACGGTGCTAAGTTCTCTAACTACGAAGCTTGGCTGGCTGATCCATTAGGCATTAAGCCCAGCGCCCAAACTGTTTGGTCTATTGTTGGGCAAGACATTTTAAACGGTGATATGGGCGGCGATTTCCGCGGCATTCAAATCACCTCTGGCTTGTTTCAAGTATGGCGTGGCTGGGGTATCACAAGCTCCTTCCAGCTATATGTAACTGCAATTGGCGGCTTGGTATTAGCAGGCTTGTTCTTATTTGCTGGCTGGTTCCACTACCACAAACGCGCTCCTAAACTGGAATGGTTCCAGAATGTGGAGTCAATGCTGAATCATCACTTATCAGTGTTGCTAGGCTGTGGTTCTTTAGGATGGGCTGGTCACTTAATTCACGTTTCTGCACCAATCAACAATTTGTTAGATGCAGGTGTGGCAGCTAAGGACATCCCTCTGCCTCATGAATTGCTGTTTAACACAGCAAAAATGGCAGAACTCTATCCTGGTTTCGCTAGTGGTTTAACTCCTTTCTTCACCTTAAATTGGGGCGCTTACGCTGATATCCTCACATTTAAGGGTGGCTTAAACCCAGTTACAGGCGGCTTGTGGATGACTGATATTTCTCATCACCACCTAGCGATCGCTGTACTGTTCATCGTTGCTGGTCATATGTACCGTACCAACTGGGGTATCGGTCACAACATTAAAGACATTCTAGAAGCTCATAAAGGTCCTTTCACTGGCGAAGGTCACAAAGGTCTTTACGAAAACCTCACCACTTCTTGGCACGCTCAATTAGCTACTAACCTAGCTTTCTTGGGTTCCTTGACAATCATCATCGCGCATCATATGTACGCGATGCCTCCCTATCCTTACTTGGCAACTGACTACGCAACACAATTGTGTATCTTCACTCACCATATTTGGATCGGTGGTTTCTTGATTGTTGGTGGTGCTGCTCACGCAGCCATCTTCATGGTGCGGGATTACGATCCTGTTGTTAACCAAAACAACGTTTTAGATCGCGTGATTCGTCACCGCGACGCTATCATTTCTCACCTCAACTGGGTTTGTATTTTCTTAGGCTTCCATAGCTTTGGTTTGTACATCCACAATGACACTATGCGTGCCTTGGGTCGTCCCCAAGATATGTTCTCCGACAGCGCAATTCAACTGCAACCAGTATTTGCTCAATGGGTGCAAAACCTGCACACATTAGCTCCTGGCAACACAGCACCTAACGCTCTCCAAGTTGTTAGTCATGCTTTTGGTGGTGGAATTGTCGCTATCGGCGATAAGATCGCTATGATGCCCATTGCTTTGGGTACAGCGGACTTCATGGTTCACCACATTCACGCTTTTACCATTCACGTTACTGTTCTCATCCTGTTAAAAGGTGTATTGTATGCCCGTAGCTCACGTCTGATTCCAGACAAAGCTAACTTAGGCTTCCGATTCCCCTGCGATGGTCCAGGTCGTGGCGGTACTTGCCAAGTTTCTGGTTGGGATCATATCTTCCTCGGACTCTTCTGGATGTATAACTCCTTATCAATTGTAATTTTCCACTTCAGTTGGAAGATGCAATCTGATGTCTGGGGAACAGTAGATGCAGATGGCACAGTAAATCACATTACTGGTGGCAACTTTGCAGAAAGTGCAATCACTATTAATGGTTGGTTACGTGACTTCTTGTGGGCGCAAGCTACACAAGTAATCAACTCCTACGGAACAGAATTGTCCGCTTACGGACTTATGTTCTTAGGCGCTCACTTTGTTTGGGCGTTCAGCTTAATGTTCCTGTTCAGTGGTCGTGGCTACTGGCAAGAACTCATTGAGTCCATTGTTTGGGCGCACAATAAACTGAAAGTAGCCCCAACAATTCAGCCTCGCGCACTGAGCATCACTCAAGGTCGGGCTGTAGGTGTGGCTCACTACCTATTAGGAGTAATTGCCACCACTTGGGCATTCTTCCACGCACACATCCTCTCAGTAGGATAAAAATCAGTAGAATTTTGGGTTTTGGATGCTAAGATTTTTAGATTTAATCCAAAATCCAAAATCTAAAATCTAAAATTTTGCTGACTAAATAATGGCTAAAGGTCAGAGGACACATCACACCTATGGCAACAAAATTTCCAAAATTTAGCCAGGATCTCGCACAGGACCCGACTACTCGTCGGATTTGGTATGCGATCGCTACAGGCAACGACTTTGAAAGTCACGATGGCATTACAGAGGAAGGTCTTTACCAAAAGATTTTCGCTACTCACTTCGGCCACTTGGCAATCATCTTCCTGTGGGCATCCAGCCTCCTGTTCCACGTGGCCTGGCAAGGTAACTTTGAACAGTGGATTAAAGATCCCCTGCACGTCCGTCCCATTGCCCATGCAATTTGGGACCCTCACTTCGGTCAACCTGCAATTGAAGCGTTCACTCAAGGTGGCGCAAGCAACCCTGTAAACATTGCTTACTCCGGTGTTTATCACTGGTGGTACACAATCGGGATGCGGACAAACAGCGAACTATATACTGGTTCTGTTGGTTTGCTCCTGTTGTCAGCATTGTTTTTGTTTGCTGGCTGGTTACATTTACAACCCAAGTTCCGTCCTAGCCTCTCTTGGTTCAAGAGTGCTGAACCCCGTTTAAACCACCACTTATCGGCTTTATTTGGTGTTAGTTCTCTAGCTTGGGCTGGTCACTTGGTTCACGTTGCTATTCCTGAATCTCGTGGTATCCACGTGGGTTGGGATAACTTCTTGACTGTAGCTCCTCATCCAGAAGGTTTAACCCCCTTCTTCACAGGTAACTGGGGCGTTTACGCTCAGAACCCTGACACCGCTGGCCAATTATTTGGAACTTCCACCGGTGCTGGAACTGCGATTCTCACCTTCTTGGGCGGTTTCCACCCCCAAACAGAATCCTTGTGGTTGACTGACATGGCTCACCACCACTTGGCGATCGCAGTTTTGTTTATCATCGCTGGTCATATGTACCGGACTAACTTCGGAATTGGTCACAGCATCAAAGAAATGCTGAACTCCAAAGCTGGTTTAATCCCTGGTACCAAAAGCGAAGGTCAGTTCAACCTGCCTCACCAAGGTCTTTACGACACCATCAATAACTCCCTGCACTTCCAGTTGTCATTAGCTTTGGCATCTTTGGGAACTATCTGTTCCTTGGTAGCGCAGCATATGTACGCTCTGCCTCCTTATGCGTTCATCGCTAAGGATTACACAACACAGGCAGCATTGTACACCCACCACCAGTACATCGCTGGTTTCTTGATGGTTGGTGCTTTTGCTCACGCAGCAATTTTCTGGGTCCGTGACTACGACCCCGAACAAAACAAAGGTAACGTCCTTGACCGGATGTTACAACACAAAGAAGCGATCATTTCCCACCTTAGCTGGGTATCTCTCTTCTTGGGTTTCCACACCCTAGGTTTATATGTTCACAACGACGTAGTTGTTGCGTTCGGTACTCCTGAAAAACAAATCCTAATTGAGCCAGTATTTGCTCAATTCATCCAAGCTGCTCAAGGTAAAGCTCTGTATGGCTTGAATGTACTGTTGTCTAACCCTGACAGTATTGCTTACACCGCTTATCCCAATGCTGGTAACGTTTGGTTGTCCGGCTGGTTAGAAGCTATCAACTCAGGAACAAACTCCTTGTTCTTGACAATTGGACCTGGCGATTTCTTGGTTCACCACGCTTTCGCTTTGGCTATCCACACCACCACCTTGGTACTCGTTAAGGGTGCTTTGGATGCTCGTGGTTCTAAACTGATGCCCGATAAAAAGGACTTCGGTTATGCGTTCCCCTGCGACGGTCCCGGCCGTGGCGGTACTTGCGATATCTCCGCATGGGACTCATTCTACCTATCCATGTTCTGGATGTTGAATACCATTGGTTGGGTAACCTTCTACTGGCACTGGAAACACCTCGGTATTTGGCAAGGTAACGTTGCTCAGTTCAACGAAAACTCTACCTACCTGATGGGTTGGTTCCGCGACTACCTCTGGGCAAACTCTGCTCAGTTGATTAACGGTTACAACCCCTACGGCATGAATAACTTGTCTGTTTGGGCTTGGATGTTCTTATTCGGACACCTAGTTTGGGCAACCGGTTTCATGTTCCTCATCTCTTGGAGAGGATACTGGCAAGAGTTAATTGAAACCTTGGTTTGGGCGCACGAACGTACTCCTCTTGCTAACTTGGTTCGCTGGAAGGACAAGCCCGTTGCTCTCTCCATTGTTCAAGCTCGTGTGGTTGGTTTAGCTCACTTCACTGTTGGCTATATCGTCACCTACGCAGCCTTCCTCATTGCCTCCACTGCTGGTAAGTTCGGTTGATCCTAACTACTGGTTGTAAGTAATTAAAAATCCCCTGCCGCAAGGTGGGGGATTTTTTTATGGGCGGGCAAGATGCCTATCCTATAAGAGATGTATAAACACTACGGGTTTCATTTTAGACGGGGTTTATGTATTAAATATATCGGTTTTCTTGGGTGTGACACTGGGGTTGCGGAATGTAGGTTTCATTGGTAATAGCGGGATGATAGCCCGCTTTTTTAGGGAATTAGCGTAATAGTCTTCTATATCTGCCTTTTTTTGGGTTGTTTCCCACATTCCGTAGGTGTTTTTTGATTTTTCGGAATTATCCATAACCCAATGATAATAAGGCTTTTA
>JBAXRM010000234.1:0-6777 GCA_037131225.1 Nostocales cyanobacterium ELA583
TTAAAGATGAGTTTTTTTCTTCATCCTGAAAATGCTTAATTGTCTGAATCAGGATGCTCAGGATTAGAGGATTTACAGGATTTTTTATGAATATTTATCTGGGAATATTTCGGGTTTTTAAGATGAGTTTTTTCTACATCCTGAAAATGCTTAATTGTCTGAATCAGGATACCCAGGATTAGAGGATTTACAGGATTTTTTATGAATATTTATCTGAGAATATTTCAGGTTTTGAAGATGCGTTTTTTTCTTCATCCTGTATATCTTTAAATCCTGGAAATCCTGATTCAGACAGTAGGGTGTGTTAGCGAAACGTAACGCACAAAAATTGATTAAATTTAATCTCATGAATTAATGTGAGTTACGTTTATGGGACAATTATTCATGTAGATATTAGAGATGGAAAAATTTGGATTCAGAGAGATTTTATTGAGAAAGGGGTAGCTAGTAAGTTGGTAGATTTGGGAGTACCAAAAACGGATATTGTTTTAGGTTTTAAGCCACCTTATATGAGACAGTTTACTGATTTTGCATCGGTTTAGATTTTTTATTCAATTTTTATATTTTGGTAACTTGATAATTGGTTGATTTTTGGGGATAGGCGTTTTGCTTATCCCTTTTTTACTTCGTTTTGTGTTATGGATTTATTTAATGAACCACAAAGGTACGAAGAACACGAAGGTAGAAAGGAAGAAGAGAAAAAAAGCACTGCAATAATGAATTAGCAATTTTGAAAGTTATCGCTTGAATTATGGGAATAAGGATACTCTGCAACATACAACTCAGTTGTTGTTAAATCTGTCATAATTTTTAAGGGTTGAATTAACTTTTCTGTCTTATTGATATCTTCTTCTGTCAACTGCATAGCATCAAAATATAGAATAATTGGAGACAGTTTTTTATAATCATCATTAGGTTTAATAGATATTCCTACAATATGCTCAATTTGAGGGTGGTTAATTTTGAAAACAATGGAGCAATCTTTTAAAAGATAACACCGCATTCTTTGATGATCTTCAACTGTGAATTCCTCAAAATGTGGTAAAAATAGAAAAACATAGCCAGTCTTTTGACAACTTTCTTCAGGAGGCAATATATAGCGCGTAGCTCTTTTATCTTTTGGTAATACTTCAATCCATTCACACAAAGCATTTGCCAAAACACGCCTATACAACCGAGGCTCTCGTGCTAAAAAACGAAGAGTTATTTCTGCCAATTTGAAAGCTTCTTCTGATTTCATATCAGGATAATTAAGAATGTATATTTTATCTTTCAGAGTTTGCTTACTAAACTCTTCAATTAGCCAATCCCAAAGATAGCTTGATTTATCTGCTGATTTTTGGGATTGACGTAAAGGACTTTTTTCAAAATCTTCCCATACTTCTTCAATAATCAGATGTTCACAGTTAGAAGGAATGACAAAATCATGCCTTTTATCCTCATTCATATGTTGGAGGTAATATGCTAATAAATCTTCTTCACCTGTTGCAAAAGTAGATACATTTGATCTAAAAAGTATTTCTTTTTTCGTTAAGTAATCAACAAAATCTGAGATAGTATCTAATGTAGATAGGACAATGTCTAAAGATGTGTTATCCAATACGTGGACAAATGTTTTGTTTGGATCAATATCTCCAACACAAAATGGAATGCTGTGCTGTGTATCTCCTTTAATATGGGAAGTTATCATCAAACTACCACTTCCACCAAGTTCTTGTTGACAACGCATGGAATTATCATGAGCAACAACAACAAGATGAAACCTTGCTATCATTAAATCAGGTATTTCAATAGGAAAAGATTGAGTACACGCAGAATCTAAGAACAAACTTTTAGGAAATTTTTTAATCTGTCTTTCTGCTCCCAATCAAGATCCAGATTTTCGCTGCTTTTAAATTGGCAATCCTTATCTGAAAAGATAAATATTCACATCTATAGCCAGCCTCATTAATAACTTGTTGACGAACAGATTTAGAAATAGATGACACTGGTATTATACTAATTGCTCAAAATCTGGAAGAGAAAAACCTTTCCACTTTAAAAGTGCATAGGCATAAGCTTTTTTTAACATTAAATAATCAGCACTCACTCGCAGAGATTTCAACAATAACCTATCAGATTCACTTAATTGATTATTTTGATTTTTTTCTAACAGTTGAAAATGTAATTCTTGCTGACTTTCTGGAACTTGACTTTGAGCAATATTTAATAATTGCTCAATCGTTAATTCTTGCATAACCATGAATTCCCCTTGTAATTCCAGAGGTGCATAATCAGCAGGAGGAGCATTAATTTGAGTAGTCATACATTTTTATAATAATTTGTTTTAATTATAACTTATTATTTATTTTTAATAAATGCCATTTTCAACCCTAACCCTCAACTTCTCTTCCTTTCTTCCTTCGTGTCCTTCGTCCCCTCGTGGTTCATTAACTTTGCGCCTTTGCTCCTTAGCGACTTTGCGCGAAACCTTCATAATCCAGGGGCGGACAAACCGCCCCCATTAAAATCAGGTAACACCAAAAACGATTACCAAGCCCAAAACAGCCCCAAAAACGATCAAGGCATAGAATTGAACCCGACCATTTTCTAAGTATTTCAAACCTTCACCACTGACAAGAGTAAAGAAACCCGTAAGATTAACCGCACCGTCAACAACACGGAAATCAACTTCCATCACTTGTCTAGCCACACGACGCAAACCGAGAACAAAGACACGATGATAAATATCATCAAAGTACCATTTGTTCAAAGATAGATCGTATAGCGGTTGAATACTTTTAGCGATCGCACTCGGATCAATTTTCCGGGCTAAATACATCAACACAGCCAAAGTAATCCCAATTACAGAAACAGCCACAGAACTACCAGCCATGATGTAAAACTCATGGGGGTCAAATTCCGCAGCCTTTTCCATAACTTCAGCTAAAGTTTCGCTAGGAGGAAAGATAAACTGCTCAAAATAATTGGCATAGGGAGTCCCCACCAAACCAATCAACATTGAAGGAATAGCCAACACCACCAACGGAAAACTCATCGTCCAAGGAGACTCATGGGGAGAATGGCTGTGTCCGTGCGCCTCTAATTCTCCCTTTTTCATCGCCCCAGGACCAAAATTAGGCACTAATTCTACTGTCCCTGATTTTTCAGCTAAAGCAGCAGCAGCCTTTTTCAGTTGGGTTTTAATTTTCTCGTCATTACCCCGGAATTTACCTTCAAATGTTGAGAAATACATTCTAAACATATAAAAAGCTGTAATCCCCGCTGTCACCCAACCAATAAACCACAGGAAGGGGTTAGCAGCAAAAGCAGCGCCGAGAATTTCATCTTTTGACCAGAAACCAGCAAAGGGAGGAATTCCCGCAATGGCCAAGCAACCAATCAAAAATGTGAAACTGGTCACGGGCATATATTTCCGCAGTCCGCCCATTAAACGCATATCCTGCGCTAATACAGGGTCATGACCAACAACTTCTTCCATGCCATGAATTACCGAACCAGAACCCAAGAATAACATCGCTTTGAAGTAAGCGTGGGTCATCAGATGGAATAATCCGGCGCTGTAAGCACCAACTCCCATAGCCATGATCATGTAACCAAGTTGGGAAATGGTGGAATAAGCCAAACCCTTTTTGATGTCATTTTGGGTAATGGCAATAGTTGCCCCCAAAAACGCTGTAAATGCCCCAGTATAAGCAATTACGTTCATTGCTGCCGGAACATTTTCAAATACTGGGTACATCCGAGCAATTAGGAATACACCCGCTGCCACCATTGTTGCCGCATGGATCAGGGCAGAAATGGGGGTAGGCCCTTCCATTGCATCTGGTAGCCAGACATGGAGGGGAAATTGGGCAGATTTAGCAACAGGTCCCAGGAAGACTAAAATCGCCAAGACAATGGCGAGGAAATTGCTAATAGAACCGGTTTCTACGAGGTTGGCGAGGCGATCGCCCATAATCATGAAATCAAAGCTGCCTGTCGCCCAGAACAGCCCCAAAATGCCCAATAGTAACCCAAAGTCACCAACTCGGTTTGTGACAAATGCCTTTTGACAAGCATCTGCTGCGGCTTTGCGATCATACCAAAAGCCAACTAGGAGGTAGGAACACATCCCCACCAATTCCCAGAAAATATAAACTTGTACTAGGTTGGGGCTGACTACCAAACCCAACATTGAAGAGCCAAACAAACTAAGATAGGCGTAAAACCGCACGTAACCGGGATCATGTGCCATGTAGCCATCGGTGTAAATCATCACCAAAACAGCTACCGTCGTGACAATCACCAGCATTAAAGATGTCAGGTGGTCAATGGTGTAGCCCATCGTCAGGTGAAAATTACCTGCTGATGCCCATTCCACAGTCCATAGATAAGGCGCATGGCCTTGAAATTGACTCCACAGCAAAGCCAACGACAGCCCCATAGATGCTCCCATGAGGGAGATAATTACCACAGCATTCAACTGTCGCAGGCGGTTTGTCACCTGATTTATCGAGATTAGCCCTAGACCGACCAGCATTGCTCCTAATAGAGGTAACACTGGAATCAGCCAGGCATACTGATAGATTACTTCCATCACTAACGCCTACTTTTAGAATTCTGTACAAACAAACGGGAAGGTGAAAAAATGAAAATTCAGGTAGAAAAGGTAATAAGTGATAGGTCATAGGTAGTAGGTAATACAGATATATTTATTAGACCTCTTGCCTTTTGCCTCTTGCCTTTTGCCTTTTTCTTGTTTCTGCTTATCTTTTGGACTGTTGGTAGCTGTTGAGCTTGCCTTTTGCCTCTTGCTTTTTTCTTGGGTGAGGTTTTCTGTTTAGGAAATTAGATACTAGGAAGCAGGAATGATTTACTAATCTTGTCTAGTTCTGATAGTCCATTACCTTCAAGTTAGCTTGAATTTTCTCACACCAACCTTCAGTTAACTGAATAATTTCAGAACTGTTAATAATTGTGACATACACCCTTGAGGATAAAATACCCCACCCGATACCCTTTCGGTGGGGTGTTAAGCATGGCTTTAGATTTGGGGATTGGTAATGGGTAATTGGTAATTGGTAATTGGGGAATACTTGTATTTTTTCTGCCCTTGTGCCTCTTACCTCCTGACTCCTGACTCCTGACTCCTGACTCCTGCGATATCAATTCTTTCGTGACTTGTATAGGTGAGTTTAATTTCTTCTAAAGCCAGACGTAAATCATCTTTACTGCGAAAACCTTCTAGCCTTTGTTTAACTATACCTTTTTCTATCAAAAGTAACGTTGGTAATGATTTGAGTCTATAGGTGTTAGACAACTTGAAATTTTGATCAGCGTTAACTCCTACCAGTTTAAGTTCATCACCACATTGGGTTTGAAATTGTAATAACAGCGGGTGAATGATGCGGCATAGTCCACACCAAGGGGCTTCAAAATTCACCAAAACGGGAACTGGGGATTCTAAAACTTCTTGAATAAATGTCTGTTCATTAACCGACAACACCATGATGCCTCTTGTGATTATAAGGTTTTTATCTTAAAATTAGCTGTCAGCAGGAGCAAATTGGCAAGTTATACCATTTTGGATTTTAAATTTTAGTTTGAGGATTTTTATGTTTTCCTGCTGACAAAAAAGCCAGCGCGACATTCACGGTGGCTGTTTGACATTTCAAATCCTGATTGCTATTGATTACTACTGCTGTTGAAAAATTTGACAATGCTGAGGGCGCACAAGCACAATCTATACATTGCTGTTTATTTCCCGTTTCCAGCAAGGTAGATGGCTACTGCTTGTCTACGGGCATTAAGCCCACTTGAGCTTGGCAGATAAACTCTTTTCCTAATCCTACCACTGATAAAACTCTAATGATATATGTTTGAGTTTATCGTACATTGTTTTGGTAGCAAGTGATCTGGATAAAGTTTTATTAAATTTATATTTTTTGTTGATCTTGGGGATCAGACTAAACTACCACATTATCCTACTTGTTGCCACTAATAACCAGGGATGTGACCACCATAATAGACCTGTGAAAATGGCAACCCCTAAATAAGCAGGACGGAGAAATTCTTGCCAGTTCAAAGCTTGACGACCATCAATAATCGCTTGAAAGGGCATAATAGAAGTCCGCTGTTTGACAAGTTCAAAGGCTTCTCCATAACGTTGACTTAAACGGCGATCGCCATGCCATACTCCAAAGAGATGATGTAGTACCAAACCTATTGAGGTAACAAGGGTGAAGCTAGTCCCTAACCACAGGGTATGTGCCACACACCAAATAACTTGTCCCACCATTTGCGGATGACGGGTAATACGGATGATTCCTGTTTCATAAAGATGAACTTGGGGCTTTTGAATAGCCGCAATTTCTAGTAGATTGAAGGTAGCAGGATATAAAAATAAAAAAGATATTGCTGAAAGTACCCAAACAAATGTTTTCACCCCTGGTGTACCTTGTACCTGCCAAAGTTGCCAGCCATCATAACGGTGATTAAAAAAGTAAACAATTAATATTCCAGCCAAAGGGAGGCTGATTAATGCAAAGATAATGCGATAAAGCCTTGGTCCAATATATTTTTCTGCCCAGGGACGGATAGCAGCCCCTCCGCTATGAGCGATCGCAAAAATTATTTGTAACCCTATTATGACAAAATGACTGGAGGTAAACGCAGGATTGGACATCATAAAATACAAACTCAATTCAAAATTCAACGGACAAGAAATTACTATTGGTCAACCAATTTTGGATTTGCGATTTTGGATTTTGGATTGACTCCACCCTCAAGTGTGGA
>JBAXRM010000235.1:0-6717 GCA_037131225.1 Nostocales cyanobacterium ELA583
AATTATACGCAATTCTATATTAGGGCGATGCCTTCGGCGCGGCGTAGCCATCGCAGATCTATCTAAAGCTAGAATCAAGCTTATTGAGAATAATGTCAATAAATCAGTTGGTTTGAGATTAAATTTATTGAATACCTCCATAAATAGCAAAAAGCATGAAGTGGTTATTATGACTGGGTTTTAGCTTTTTTATGAAATTCTTTTTTTGACAAAATAACCTGCTGGGAAAAATATTTTGAGTATATTTACTCATGCTGAATGTGGGTTGTTTTGGTATTTTTGAAATTATATTATGCCTACAAGTGCTGAAATCATCAAACCCAGTACCATCAACAAAAGGAATCTAAACACCACACGCTACAAAAAATGGTAGCTAAAGAGGTTTATTCACTTACAGATTTTATCATTTCTTTCAAAAAGTGGAATACCATTTTCTTCTAGAAAATTTTCTGCCAATTCTTGCCAACTTGCATTGAATCTGGGATAAAATTCAGGAGTACAAACATAAGCTTCTAAATTTAACTCTGCATAGTTTCTATTTAATTTAAAATCAAACAAACTAATAGTGTTAATTAATTGCTCAATAGCTTTTTCTCTATTTTTAGATATAGCCCTTTCTTCTCTGCTACTTGCATTTAATTTAAACTCTACAAAACAAAAATCATTCTCATCAAAAAATACAAAATCACAATGAGAAACACCAAATCCTAAAAGTCCCTTTTTTCCGTCAATAGGAATAAAGCCAACCTTTACAGAATTGCTGACATTAAATAGTTTCGTGCTATCAAATCCATTTTTAACAGTGTCAACACCATTCATCATAATAGTAAATGTATTATCCTCAAATTGAATACTAAGAATAATAAAAGATTGTCCTCCATCATCTGTTACTGAAAATTCTGATCTCAATTCAATTTGTAGAACATCAGAGAATTTAGGGAAAGCATTTGATAAATGTTCTTTGATATCGTCAAATTTGCTCATCTTCTTGCAAAAGTTTTAGCGTGAATACTGTACAAAGCCTGAAAATCACCACCCAAAATCTCGGAAACAGTATCCAAATAATTTTGTTTAATAGTACCTTTTTCAGTATTAAAAATGGGTTCGCAATAATTTGTATTCTCAGCAACAGATTGATTACCTAATGAATAAGCTGAAAAATCCTTAGCACTTAACCAACAATCTTTAGGAATTATTTCTGTTACTTCAGATTCTCCTGAGGGATTTTTTTCTACTACTCTGTTTGCAAATAAGAGATTATTGAAAACTGTGAGTACATAAGGACTATGGGTAGTAATAATGAGTTGATTATCATCATTTTGATTTACCATTAAAGATAATAACTCAATCAGTTGCTTTTGAGCAATAGGGAATAAATGTGCTTCTGGTTCTTCTAAAATTCTTAATATTTTTGAATTATCAAGGATATTAATAAAAATATCTTGTAAAATCCTTATGGACTCTTGCTGTCCTGATGAAGCATTAGAAAGATGAATATACTCTCCTTTATGAGTATTAAATACAATTTTTTCTCCCCAGTTATCAATCCTGTATTCACCTTTTAGTATTTCATCTATTCGGTTTTTGATGCTATATAATTTTTGTTTTATATTTTCATTGTCTTCATAACTTTCAATCAGTCCCTCAAAATTATCAAATTTTTTGAATGTGTCTTTAATTCTCGCAACTTTTTCCATAAATTTCAGCATTAAGGTTTCATCTATTGTTTGTTGCTTACGCTGAAACGCTTTCTTGTTATTTTCCCTTTCCTCATTTTCCTCGATTGGTTTATTCCTATTTTCCTCTAAACTACTTTGAATACTTGCCGATAAGTATCTTTCAAAAAAATCAGAATAACTTACCGTCGCATTTCTACCCGCAATTACAAATAATGAATCTATTTGATTACTTTTAAATAATTCATTCAACAGTTTAGAAAGCCTTTGAGCATATCTAATTCTATTTTGCTCATAAGTCAATTGTTCATAAATATTGTTTGTACTTAAATCTTGTTGAAGAAGTTTTTTAATATTGTTTACAGAATTTTTAAAATCCTCATTAAAGAAATTATCACTGAATCGAGAATCTAGTTTTTTCTTATCATTAAGAGTTAACCTTAACCATTTATCTTCTTCAACGCTATAATAAAATGTTATTTCAAAATCAGGAAGATGAAATGTAGAACCAAAAAAATCGTAGAATTTTTCTCTTATGGGAAATATAATATCAATAAGTTTATCAAAAAAGTCTTTTTCTGCATCCTTATAGATTTGACTAAACAAATCATCTCTTAGTGATTTAAAAAAGTAAATTAGTTTAGCAATAGTGCTTTTACCACTGGCTTGCTCACCAATCAAAACTAAGATTTTTTTGACTTCGATTTCTGCATTCTCAATTGCACCGAAGTTTTTTATTATAATTTTCTGCATAATTACAACGTTATTTTTTTATATTCTACAGTAAATTTTACTATAACCATCTTTCATAGATAATTTCAAACTAGAAATACCTTTTGGGAGGTAGAACCTCCCGGAATATTTTATATTAAGGAATAGACACAGATCGTAATAACCGTTCAACTATAGTTTTGGCATTTCGTCCCCCTCTAGGAATTAGACGATGACAAAGAACGTGCGGTGCAAGAAACTTGATATCATCGGGAAGAACATATTCTCTACCTAAGATAAAAGCCAAGGCTTGGGCAGCTTTTTGTAAAGAGACACTACCACGAGGACTTACACCCAAGGTGATTTCTTCATCGTTTCTAGTTGTTCTTACCAATTCCAAAATATATTGTTGCAAAGACGCTTCTATTTTGACTTGAGAACAAGCCTGACGCAATTCTTGGACTTCTTCTAAAGTAATACAAGGCTGTAAATCAGCAACTTTTAAACCTGCTTGCAGATTTTGCAGCATTTGCATTTCTTCTGATTCTGAAGGATAGCCCAAACTTAAAGACAGCATAAACCTGTCCATTTGTGCTTCTGGGAGGGGAAATGTCCCTTGGTACTCAATCGGATTTTGGGTAGCAATCACAAAGAAGGGCTGAGGAACTGGACGAGAAACACCATCAACTGTTACCTGGTGTTCTTCCATCACTTCCAGCAAAGCTGACTGGGTACGGGGTGTAGCGCGGTTGATTTCATCAGCTAGTAGGACGTTAGCAAATATGGGACCAGCCATAAAGCTAAATTCGCCGCTTTTGGGATTCCAAATATTTGTACCGGTGATGTCCGTAGGGAGTAAGTCAGGGGTACATTGTAAGCGTTGAAATTTGCCATCTACAGAACGAGCTAGAGATTTGGCTAGGAGGGTTTTCCCGACACCAGGGACATCTTCTAATAAAGCATGACCACCACCAAGTAAAGCTACTATCACTAACCGAATGGCTTCATGTTTACCAACGATGGTACGAGCCAAATTTTGTGTTAAAGCGTCAATTTTTTCTCTCATGCAATACCTGGGGGGAGATTTAGAAGAAGTGATGAAGTATAAAAAAGGATTAGAGAATCCAGAATTAAGGGTTTAGCAATCCTAAACCCCTACTAAAAACTTATTTAATACTTTAGCCTTTCCTACAGTATTCCCACTTAATATTCCCAATCCAGCATTAAGAATTAAAAAATTCTTGCGCTGCTGTAGAATCTAGTTGAATTTGGTTTTTCAAAGCTTCTAAGGAAGGAAATTTCTGTTCGGGACGCAGAAATTTTACTAGCTGTACTACCAAATTTTTTCCATATAAATCACCAGACCAATCTAACAGATGTACTTCGATACGGGTATCTATACCATTAACAGTAGGGCGATTACCGATATTCATGACCCCAAATTGCTGAGTTGGAGAGTTATCTGGGATGATCACTTTGACTGCATAAACACCATGACGAGGTAAAAATTTGTCTTTTGGTATTTGCATATTGGCGGTAGGAAAGCCGATAGTTCTACCCAATTTTTGACCTGTTACTATTACACCCGTTAGGCTGTAAGGTCTTCCCAGAAGACGATTTGCTTTTTGAATATCTCCTGCTTCCAAACTATCCCGGATTAATGAGGTACTGATGCGAGTATCATCTGCCGTGGGTGGGTTTTCTGTATCAGTTTGTATAGGAACTATGACAACAGGTATATTGTATTTAGCTGCGAGTATTTGCAAGTCTTGAGCAGTACCAGTCCGCTTTTTGCCAAAACAAAAATCTTGGCCAACGCTAATTTGTTGACATTGCAGTTGTTGAACCAGAATTTTGTCTACAAATTCTTCAGGAGAAAGGGCAGATAATTCTCTATCAAAAGGTAATAATACTAATTGTTCCACCCCAAGCGATCGCAGTTGTGCAACTTTTTCATCCAGTGGTGTTAACAAATCACGGGGTTGTCCTGTAAAAAACTCATGGGGATGGGGATCAAAAGTAACAACGGTTGAGTATGGGCGGGGATTTTTGCGGTCTGATTGGTCTAAATTTTCTCCACTCCATGCTGACTGCAATACTGGCTGAATTACTCTTTGATGACCAAGATGAACACCATCAAATTTGCCAAGAGCAACAGCAGTTGGTGTCAGCAGTCCTTCTGTTGAAGAAGCAACCCATACAGAACACCCATTTTGAGACAAATTTAACACTTGGATTCTGGGATTTTAGGTTTGTTGTCGCTATCAGCGTTGAGGCTCTCAAGCTGTTAGATATCTAATCACCAATTTAATCTAAAATCGAGGAATCCGTTGCTTAACATCTTTTTTAACTGACCGCTCTGAACCTAGAGGGAAGCAAAATACTGAACTGAATTGTACTACAGTTAAATTAGTTTTTGAGTAAGTATGCCAACTGCACGGGGAAAACTAATTGGTATATTGGTTAGAAAACTCCATAGGATGATTGATCCTGTTTTAATATCATTCCCCTAAAGCTTCCGCGAAAATAGTAGTAGGGGTAATTCATGAATTACCTCTACACTATTGAATAGCGAAGCGCTGCTGCAAGCAGTTCATATTTTTTATGGAGTTCTCTTACAGAAAAGACGAGTACATAGAATGTTACTTGACCATAAGTAAGTAATTGTTAGCTTTTCGCTTACTTTGAATTAACCACCGGCTTTATTCTCCCTAGTAAGTTGAATTATCCGTTGCATCTATCTCCAGAATCATAGAGAAAAATCATCGCTAAATTCATAAACTCGATGTTATGGTAAATGTATATGAAAATTTTGTTCATAAACTCCATTTACATATAACAAGCAAATTTTATGCAGTGCAGTTTTGACTTTTACTACAGTTTTTAAGAGCAAATAATTTTTGCTTACCACAAAACTAGTAAAATGTCAAGAATATTACTTACTAAGTTAGAAAAAACTGCACAGACTAGAAACCTAAATATTCTTCTAGTCTTTACCTCAACAACAGTAAGATAGAGCTAAACCACGTATGAACCACACTAAAATTCTCTACGTTCGTCTTCCCTGTAACCCTATCTTTCCCATTGGGGTTGTCTATCTTTCGGATCATGTTCACAAGCTCTTCCCTTCGGTAGAACAGCGGATTTTTGATCTAGGTACAGTTCCACCCCTGGATTATGCTTCTACCCTAGATAGATGTATTGATGAGTTTAAACCTACATTACTAGTCTTTTCTTGGCGAGATATTCAAATTTACGCGCCAGTGGGTGGACGAGGTGGCAATCCTCTCCAAAACGCCTTTGAATTTTATTACGCAAAAAATCCCTTGATCAAATTGCGTGGGGCTTTTGGGGGTTTACGCATTTTTATTGCTTATTATGTAGAATTATGGCGCAACTTAGGATTAGTTAAACGGGGTTTAAAACGCGCCCAAAAATATCAATCTCAAGCCCGTGTAGTTTTAGGCGGTGGTGCAGTTAGTGTCTTTTATGAACAGTTAGGAAAAAGCTTACCTTTAGGAACAATTATTTCTGTAGGTGAAGGAGAAATCTTGCTGACAAAACTGCTCAATGGTGAAGATATTTTGGATGAACGCTGTTATGTAGTGGGAGAAAATCAACCCCGTGAACGCCTAATTCATGAACAACCCACACCTCTAGAAAAAACAGTTTGTAATTACGATTACATCGAAACCATTTGGCCAGAATTTAATTATTACCTGCAAGAACAGGACTTTTATATTGGTGTGCAAACCAAACGCGGTTGTCCCCATAATTGCTGTTATTGTGTTTATACCGTGGTTGAGGGTAAACAAGTCCGCATCAACCCCAGTGATGAAGTTGTTGCAGAAATCCGAGAATTATACAATCGGGGAATTCGTAACTTTTGGTTTACGGATGCTCAATTTATCCCCGCCCGTAAATTCATTGATGATGCTGTAGAACTTCTCCAAAAAATCGTTGATTCGGGAATGTCAGATATTCATTGGGCAGCATACATTAGAGCCGACAACTTAACACCTCAATTGTGTGAGTTAATGGTAAAAACAGGGATGAATTATTTTGAAATTGGGATCACTAGCGGTTCTCAAGAACTAGTTCGCAAAATGCGAATGGGTTATAACTTGAGAACTGTTTTGCAAAATTGTCGTGATTTAAAAGCTGCTGGTTTCAATGATGTAGTTTCTGTTAACTATTCCTTTAATGTAATTGATGAACGTTACGAAACTATTCGCCAAACTATTGCATATCACCGAGAATTAGAACGGATTTTTGGGGCTGATAAAGTTGAACCTGCTATTTTCTTTATTGGACTCCAACCCCATACCCA
>JBAXRM010000236.1:0-6565 GCA_037131225.1 Nostocales cyanobacterium ELA583
TAAGTTGGCTCATTGATTAAAGAATCTCAGTGTCTTTAGACTGTGAGAGTGTCAATCTGTAGATATTGCTCACGATGGTGAACAAGGTAAGCAATATGCTTCCTGTGCTGAGTATGATATTATTATCCTAGACATCATACTCCCCAAGATTAATGGGTTGAAGCTACTAGGAGATTTCGCAGTCAAAAAATTAAAACTCCAGTTTTATTACTGACAGCACGGGATACTATAGAAGACCAGGTGCAAGGATTAGATCAAGGTGCTGATGACTACTTAGTTAAACCTTTTGAATTTTCGGAACTTCTGGCGCGTTTACGATGTTTGCAACGTCGTCCTCCTCTACAATTCAATCACATTTTACAATTTGGAGATTTAACTATGGATGTGGTTAAAAGAGAAGTTAAACGAGGAGGGCGTTTGATTCAATTGACCAGCTTAGAATTTAAACTTTTAGAATATTTGTTACGTAATTCTCATTCAGTGCTTACCCGCACCCAAATCGGAGAACACATTATCCGCAATTTGGGTAATATTATTCCTACCCATGGAACGTCTCTACATTTAGATTCATACCTGGTTTCAGCAACACCAGAAATAATTCCTGCTGGTTTGAGCAGATTTAAACCCTTTTCATAGAAATAAATATAAATATCTGCAACTCCGTCATAAGTTTGATAATTTTCCTGTAAATAAGGTTTAAATGGTGATAATAACTAGATACCCAGGCACGATTTTCTAATCTTTTTTTGAATAAATAGTCTGTTCTTGCCACTGCTGAACGGTGCGCTGTTCCTTTTGCAATCATCCAAATAATTCTCCCATCTAAAAGTTCCACTCGTTCATCTGGGGCAAAAAAACCCGCTTCAGTCATGCGGTGATATTCTTACACTGTCCATAAACGCAACTCTAGATTTGTTTCTGTACTTTGCATAGCGGACTTAATCACTTTGAGGTGTTTATGTTCACTTGTATTTAACCTAATCTGCCTTTGAGAGTATAAATTTGCAGCAGGTAAACGGACTCATAAAGTATGACTTACAAACATCTTACCCCTGTCTGATCTCCAAAATATGGCTGCTGATGATGGTTAACAAAAATAAATCTATGACAGGTTGTCATATTTGGCATTGATTGTATTTAAAATGAGATCGGAAACATAAAAATATTCATTCCCAAGGAAAGAAGCATGAAATCTATAGCCGCAACTTTGCGACGTTTGAGCCTAGCTGTATTGACAGTTATTGTCATTTTTGGTAGCCTTGCCGTATTTACACCCACTGCCTCTGCGGAAACATATACAGTTAAATTAGGTAGTGATAAAGGTATGTTAGCTTTTGAACCTAAGAAGTTAACTGTTAAGCCTGGTGATACAATTGAATGGAAGAATAACAAAGTTCCTCCTCACAACGTTGTATTTGATGCTAAAAAGAACCCTACCAAGGACGCTGTTCTAGCTAAGTCTTTGTCCCACAAGAAGTTATTAATGAGTCCTGGACAAACTCAAACCACAGTTATTCCTACTGACGCTCCTGCTGGTGAATACACCTTCTATTGTGAACCTCACCGTGGTGCTGGTATGGTTGGTATACTTACTGTCGAAGGCTAATATATAGCTACAAACCATCCTTGTTAACATAACGGGGATGGTAAAAACTAAAGCCAGGTTAATTAACAGTAAGCAAAAATATTCTGGTCAATTATGTGTCAAGTCTTGACAATCCCTCTTTGTTTAATAGTTTTTTCTGTTACTTGTGATAGACCAGGATAAGGAATAAAATTCAATTGGAGAATACGCTCTGCTGGATCATTATCCCAAAGGCTATAAACATTCTTCCAAGCTTCCTGGAAGTATGGTTCTATTTGTCCCAAATTATGCACTAGAGAATAATAAACTCTATCAACTGTAGCAGTTCCGAACTCAACACCCTTTCTAGTTTCCAAATCAAATAACAAATATTGCTGTTCTTTTTTCTCAACAAGCTTGGCACTGTAAAGTCCTGTGAGAATATCATTCAATTCTTCACTTTTTACTACGGCATCTAGCATATATTCACCAATATTAGCGCCACCTAAAATCAAACAACTATCTGCTCGTCCTGTAACAGAAATAATATCAGGCAGTTGATCACTGGTATCTGAAATTAATTTAACTAAAAGTTCATCCTCAGCATTGAGATTTTCAGAAGTAATAATAGCTTGTTTTAATTCTCTCCAACTATATAAAGCTACTCGATCGTAAAGGATATAGCGCACTAGCGGAATTCCTTGCCAACGGGTAACGCAAAGGTGATTATCCACATTTTCTAGATAAGTATCAGGTGTGAGAAAATGAAAAAAGTTGGGAATTGGGGAGTCTATACCCAGGGAATTAGCAAGAGCATTATTCCGATACAGCAGTTTTCGTAAAGCTACTGTTGCGAGGGATTCAACACCGAGGCTTCCTGTGTCAGCACTACCGTAAACGGAAAACATAAATGGGGTGTCATCTTCAATTCCTGCACTGCTTTGAAAAGAAGCACGCAAGCTTTCGGGAAAAGGTTCACCTGCGACTATATATTTTAATTTCTCAAAGGGAAAAGATTCTTTTAACTGATTTGCCTTTAGCTGAAAATGAGCGATCGCTGAAGGTACAATAATTAGGATAATCTGCTTTACAAAAGGACTCATTGTGCAGATCATCTTTATAATTTCTTCAAAATGGTTACCTGGAGAAAATACATAAAATGGATAGGACGAATTGATGGCTATATTTTTTAAATTCCAGGAAAAAGATTCACCACCTATCCAAGCTCCTAAGTTTAGTCCCACAATAGCTAATGTTTTTTTCTGATGAACGGCAAAGCTACTTTCAAGATATGTTTTGAGAGCATCTGGTGCGTCTTTACTATTTGATTTTAACTGTGGCCAATAAAAACTATTTCCTGATGAACCAGAAGAT
Organism: Nostocales cyanobacterium ELA583; assembly: GCA_037131225.1. Taxonomy (GTDB): domain Bacteria; phylum Cyanobacteriota; class Cyanobacteriia; order Cyanobacteriales; family Nostocaceae; genus Dolichospermum. The sequence goes on from JBAXRM010000236.1 coordinate 2,939, forward strand.
CGAAAAATTGTAAAACATTCATCAAAATCATCTGCTATAAGTTTATCGAATGGGTAAGCTAAAGCATAGGAATTTTTATCTGTTTGGGGTAGATTTTCAAATCCTTCACTATCTTGTAATCCCTGAGATGTTAAAAAATATTGGTATGCAGGTATAACATCTTTAACTCGTTGGGCAACTTTTTCTGCTATTTCTTTTGAACCTAAAGAATTTTTAATAAATGTCTTATTCACGAAATAATCCTTTGTTAATTACAAAAGTTATAACCCCGACTTCTTGAAAAATCGGGGATGTTAATTAATCAGTTGCAATTTATCACTTTAACGCATATCATAACCAAACAAATTCGGATCAACTTCTCCTAATTGTAAATCTGCTAAACCGTATTCTTGCCAACGTTTTTCTACCATTGCCGCTATATCAGGATCTGATTCTAATGGTTTACCCCATTCATGTTCTGTTTCTGGGGGAATTTTTGTAGTCGCATCTATCCCCATTCTCCCACCTAAACCTAATTTTTCACTAGCAAAATCTAAAGTATCAAAAGGCGTATTTGGTAATATAAATACATCTCTAGTAGGATCAACTTTAGAACTTATCGCCCACACAACTTGACGCGGATCACGAACATTGATATCTTTATCAACGACAATCACAAATTTAGTGTATGTAAATTGTGGTAACGCACTCCAAAACGCTAAAGCTGCCCGTCGTGCTTGTCCTGGATAGGCTTTATCTATGGAAATAATTGCGGCTTTGTAACTTAAAGCTTCCATTGGTAGGAAGAAGTCAACTATTTCTGACACCTGTTGGCGTAAAATGGGGGTATAAATGCGGTTGAGAGCGATCGCCATCATCGCTTCTTCTTTCGGTGGCAAGCCGCTAAATGTAGTCAGATAAATTGGGTCTTTGCGGTGTGTCATGCACTGAAACCGCACCAAAGGCGAATCTTCCACACCGCCATAATATCCCATGTGGTCGCCAAAGGGTCCATCGGGTAAAACTTCCCCCGGTGTAATTGTCCCTTCTAAGACAAACTCGGAATCTGCGGGAACTTCCAAATCTACAGTTTTACACTTGGCTAATTGTACCCCAGAACCGCCATACAATCCAGCAAATAACCATTCTGATAAATCTAGAGGAATGGGTGTGGCTGCTGCCATGATGATTAAAGGATCTACTCCCAGAGCGATCGCTACTTCTAACTTTTTACCACGTTCCGCCGCCTTTCGCAAATGTCTGGCACCGCCGCGCACTGATAGCCAGTGTACGGTCATGGTATTATTAGATTGTAATTGTAAACGATACACGCCAACGTTAGGCGTTCCCGTCTCACAATCCTTGGTAATGACCAATCCTAGCGTAATAATCTTTCCGGCATCTCCCGGATAAGGACGTATTAAAGGTAACTTATTTAAATCTAAATTATTCCCTTCTACTACCACCTGTTGACAAGCCGGAAAAAAGTCTCTTCCCGGTTTGGCTTTCACTACATCAAACAGCACTTTACCAAAATCTATGGCTTGGGAAATCTTTTTGGGAGGTTTGGGTTGCTGAAGCATACTCAGTTTCTTTCCCAGGGTTTCCAACTCCTCTGGTTTTTCCATGTTCATAGCCCAGCATATCCTTTCCACTGTCCCCATTAAGTTGACTGCGACGGGAAAAGATGCACCTTTAACGTTTTCAAATATTAAGCCTGGACCACCTTTTTGCAGCATTCGGCTGGAAATCTCTGCAATTTCCATATCTGAGTCAACTAAAGCCGAAATTCGCTTCAATTGTCCTCTTTCTTCTAGAATTTTAATGAATCCCCGTAAATCTCGCGCCATTGGTTTAATTATGAAGAAGTGTAAAGCTTTTTTTATCTTATCATTTGACTTTATAGTGCAAATGTACTATGATAAGGAAAATATAGATTTTTCTCACGCAGAGTCGCTCCAGACGCAAAGAGGAAGAGAGAGTTTTATTTGATAAATGTTAGGAGGTTTTATGTCGAAGTTAAATCACCAGATTTCTCTATTAGAACTTATCCAGATTTTATCGGCACATCGTCAAAATATTATTGTGAATTTACATAAGTTAAGGGAAGATTACCACAGAACTGGGATTAAACGAGTTAGAGGTGTTAGAGATATCAATGGTGATTTGATTCCTCCTTGGTTGCAAACTGAAGATATCTATGCTGGTGATTTTGTGCAAATGGGTGTATTTGCTATGAATCGCAATACTGCTACTATTAATATGTTGGTAAAGCGGAAAGTTAAACTGGTGAAAACTGAAGATCATATACCCGTTATTGAGGCTGCGGGTTTGCTGGCTCATGATTTAGATAATTTTAATAATTATACCATTGTCAAAGATGGGAAGGTTAATGTTTCCGCTTTAAATATCAAAATCAGCAGTAAAAAAGTATTTGATTTATTGCAAGCTAAAGGTGTAATGATTGCTGATAAGTTTGATTTCAATTCTGAGTATACAATTCAGTTAGATAATTTACCATTAGTTCCTGTTAATATCAAATTTGGTAATGTTGATGGGTTATTTACCCACTTAGCAGAAATCAAAGTTGTTATGAGTATTTTATCTGCTTGTTTACGCCATCAATCAGATATATTTGTTAGGAATCAAGTAGAGGAATTAAGACAACATTATTTGTCGAAAAATCTCTATCTGAATTTTCCGACTACTCAAGAATATCCAAGTACGATTGATTCTCATATCAGTTATAAAATTGAGTTTGGTAATCAGGATATTCTCAATTTGGGTAAATTATATGCTGCTAACCAATTTTTAGCGCGGAGATATGAGGTTTATGATCAAGAAACTGGAGAGATTTTCCCTAAACCTACATTTGAACTAGCATTTAATGGAAATATCGCTTTTCGACAAAAAGCCATTTCTGCGAGAATGAAACTTACTAAAGTTGATGATTTAATGAAACCGATTTTTGACGACTTTCTAGGAATCAATGTCAATGGCAAAGTAGGAGAAATTCTCAACAAAGTTGGTGATCATAGTTTAGCGTTGTTATTATATGCTCAACACGCTGGTCAATCTGTGAATAGAGAAGATTTAATTGCCGCTATGACGATAGCTTACCAAAAATTAGCAGCTTATGTTGAGCAAGTTTACCAAGAAAATATTTCCCCTATGGTGTTTTACATTGGTGCAACAGGACTTTTACCAAATAAAATATCAGCTAAAGCCATGACTGCTGATGAATTAGCTACTAAATATCCCCATTTACAGTTTTCCAAACATGAACAAGAAGGGACATTTTTTGAAGTTGGAAATACCATGATTAGTATCTATCCTCAAATGGAATATTAAAGTGAAAAGCGGATCTTCAGTACAGGGTTACTTCATTCTAAAATAGAGGATAAAATGGTAGATATATCCAGATATCTATAATCAAGAAAAATTTCAAGAATAGAAATTCTAGAAGTACTAGAAGTATTCAAATACTTACCAAATCCGAGAAGAAGCGGAGGACAAAGCCACCAAAAAGCACTGTGTCTAGCATTTAAACCCACATTCAGCATGAGTAAATATACTCAAAATATTTTTCCCATCAGGTTATTTTGTCAAAAAAAGAATTTCATAAAACAGCTAAAACCCAATCATAAT
>JBAXRM010000237.1:0-6565 GCA_037131225.1 Nostocales cyanobacterium ELA583
AGAAGTTAGGAATAACCAAACAACCTGTGCTGGCTTTTTCGGCAAAATCGGCTAATTCTTGCAGTTGTGCGGGACTTAAACCGGTTGTACCAACAACTGGACGAATTCCATAGGCGATCGCACTCCGAATATTGTTGTACACTGCATCAGGATGGGTAAAGTCAACTAATACCCCCGGTTGCATCTTTCTTTCCCCAGCCACATATCCCAACATGGGTTCTAATTGATTGGTAATGGGTACTTCTAAGGGTTCACTTAACCCCGCTAATTCCCCAGCGTCTTTACCTTGATGTTCGGGAGTCGTATCAATTGCACCCATTAAAGTCAAATCAGACGCTGCGGCTACTGCTTTAATTACCTCACGTCCCATTTTACCAGCAGCACCGTTGACAATAACTGGGATAGTAGATTGATTGCTCATAGATTTCACAATTATTTTTAATTCAACAATGAAATTGTCTCACAAATGCAAGTTTTATAAAAATACCAATTAAATCATCATCTCTTTACAGAGGAAATACCCAGATCATCCGTTGCAAAATCAATATCAGCACAAGTACGATATAAATTAATTAACCACCAAAATTTTATCAATATGAACCAACCTATATTTCATCTTGCCTTCCCCGTTAGCAATATCCCCGAAACCAAAGCCTTTTATATTGACGGTTTAGGCTGTATATCCGGACGTGAAAGCCCCCATGCTTTAATTCTCAACCTTTACGGACATCAATTAGTAGCCCACATTACCCAAGAAATTTTAACACCTCAAAAAGCTATTTATCCTCGACATTTCGGTTTAATTTTTAACAATGAAAAAGATTGGCAACAACTACTAGAAATAGCAAAAAACAAAGATTTACAATTTCGGGAAGAACCTAAATATCGGTTTATTGATTCTCCCCTTGAACATCACACTTTCTTTTTAGAAGACCCTTTTTATAACTTAATAGAATTTAAGTATTATCGCTATCCAGAAACAATCTTTGGCAATGCTGAATATACTGCAATTGGCGATAGGACTTAGATCACATAAAAAATATACACATTAATGTTAGTTACCCATGTTGTGAGTTAGATATTCTTATTCACTTGTTTATGTAACTTAATTAGAGATAAAAGTAAATTTCTTCATAACAAGTATCATTAGGATGATTTTTATTATCTCTAAAATAGATACCTTAATCTCAATTCCATTGATAAGCAGTCATAATTTTCAAATTAATCTGAATTCATCTAATGGAAACTAATTTACAAGAATACAAGGACAAGAATTTGTGGATAAATTTTTGCTAAAAGTTTACCAAAAAATACTAACGAAAATTGATCAGCACCCATTAACAAAATATCAATCTGCTTACTTTTATCAAAAAGCCCTAGAAAAAAATCTTCAAAATCTACCTCCTCTTTCACCAGAAGACATGGATTTAGTTAATCTTGTCAAAAAAGAAGGAGTTGTCATTACTACCTTAGACAAATTGGGAATTACATCTACTCCTGATTTACTAGAATCTGCACAAATTCTCATGCCAAAAATAGCACAAAATATATTGTCTCACTCACACCCAAATGAAATTACTATTTATGCTAGTCCTCAACAAATCATGGAGTATCCAAAAATATTTTTGTGGGGACTTGAACAACGGTTACTGAATATTGTTGAAAATTTTCTTGGCTTACCAGTCGCTTATCAAGGTGTCTATTTTCGTCGAGATATTGCCAATCAATTGGAAGCAGGTTCAAGATTGTGGCATATAGATAGAGAAGATAGAAAAATTTTAAAAGTCATCATTTACTTAAATGATGTTAGTGAAGATCACGGTCCTTTTCAATATATTTCCAAATCTTTAACCTCAAAAATAGCTCAATCCTTAAAATATACCTCTGGCTATATTCAAGATCAAATTATGCAAAAGTTTATATCTTCAGGAATTTATAAATCATGTACAGAAATTAGCGGTACAGTGATCATCGCTGATACTTCCAGTATTTTTCATCGAGGTAAGCCACCTATAGCTTCAGATAGATTTACCATATTTTTTGATTACACTACTAGACGACATAAACAAGCATTGCATGGTACATCTACTTTATCAAACAAAGATTTACTTCTATTGAGCAAACATTTTTCAGAAACACAAAATAAGTGTATTTTTTGGTAACTAAAAATTATCAGTTAACAGATTCTATTAATATCTTTGCCACTAGTTCTAAAATTCTCATATCTGTTAGCATTAAAAGATGTAATACCACAGGTACAGTTATTTCTTGTCCTACCTCAAGTTGTGAACTTTCTGCGGGAACAATCATTAAATCATAAGGTGTCCAGATAGATGTAAAATTCAATTTTTTTAACACTTGAACATCAGAATTTAAATCTTTCAAAAAAGAACTATTAGGACGCATTTGTACACATCCAGGCAACCACGAACCATAGGCAATTACTGTTCCTTTATGGGGTGAAGAAATGGTAATAAATCGCTGTACTCTATGTATTCCCCCCAACCGCTGGAGATAATAACGGCTGACAATTCCCCCCATACTAAAACCAACTAAATCTAATGGTTGTTCTGGTTCAAAGGTAGCAGCTATATAATTGGCTACCTGCTGGGCTAACTTATTTAATACCTCAGAACCATTATTAGGGACTAAATCCACTGTATACACGGACAAACCGCGCTGTCTGAGATAAAGTGCCATTGTATTGAAAACCGCCCCAGTATCGTTAATACCATGCACTAATAAAACGGGATTTTGCAGCTTTGTAGTCATGATCTTGATTTTTTATTCTCGTCAATAATTTAACTCAGTATTGTAATCGAAAATATATAAAATATGACAAATGGGATGACTGAATATAGATTATTAAGATTTATTAAATAAGTTCTCATAATCTTATAGTTATAATAAAATTTAATAATTAATTTGTGTTACTCACCAAATGCTGTTGCGGACAGAAAAAACCTAAAATATTTGCCAGTAATAATTCTAGGCTTTTAATCAGCAAACAGTAAGTCTAACAATTGACAATAAGTGACGCAATCAAACGTAATATTAAACCGTGATTTTTAACAATTTCGGTAATATTTCTGACTATTCAAACCAGGAGCATTTTTTATGGGCTTTATCAAAAATATCATTGCGGGTATTGTGGGTTTTATTACTGGATTATTTGGTCAAAAAAGTAATAACTACTACTTAGAATTAAAAGAAGAAGCTAATGTTACTCCAACTCCAGCACCAGTAACAGTAGCACCAAAATCTGCACCAGTAGCAGCAACAGTTACTAAGGCTGAACCCGTTAAACCTGTGAAAATAGCAGTTCCAACTGAAACCAATTTTGCCACTAAATATCTCATTCCTGCTAACAATCCTCGTCGTCGTCCTGGGGTAAATATGAATATCTTTTTAGATATGGCCCGTCAAGTTAAAACTCCTGGATAAATTTTAAGTTCTCTACCCGAATTTAAATATGGTTTGTCCATAACTTTTGTATTGTAGAGACGTTTTTTTGTTTTGTAGAGACGTTCCATGGAACGTCTCTACATTATTCTTTATCACATATAGCGGTAAGCGGTATGCACTTGAATGAGATATACTGCAAACGGTTCATAGTTTAACCAAATATGAAACCCCTCTCCAAACCTCTCCCCGCAACGGGGAGAGGCTTTGAACTTTGTTCCTTGTATGATAAAAAAGTCCAGCTTCTAGCCGTTTTGAGTATACATCGTATACATCATAAGCCCCCTCCTCGCTTGCGGGGAGGGGGTTGGGGGTGGGGTTCTTGTATCTCACTCAACAAAAGAACCGCTATATTTATTTATGATCTTTTTTAGATGTTTGCATACCAGCATTTTTAGTAAAAATAATACCACTATATAAATGAAAAGCTGCATCCCAATAGCTTTTTTCTCTGCGAAATAGATTAATATGAGATGGAATTTGATTGAGGATTTCCGTTTGGTTTATAACAGTTTCTGCAAAAAGCTGAAAATTTGACCACACCTTAACTTGAGGTAACTTGTTCCCAAGCAATTCCATTAAATTATTCCAATTAAGTCTAATTGTATTTTGGTTAGTTTCTAAACCTTGCTGAAATTCATAACCTTGATCATAAATTCGTAAAATACTCCGTCTTTTTGGCAGATGTAAATCACAAAATTGAGCATAATCTTGAGTTTTTGTTTTCCATTCTAGTTTACCTCTAACGTTAACATCTACAACTTGTTCAAAAATTGGTAAAAGTCCTATTACCCTATCAGCAACTTCTGATAAATCAAATTTCATAGAACCAGTTTGATTTGCTTCATTTTGACAAACAACTTTGATTTGAGATTTATCAATAGATAAATGTTTAACTTGAAATACTTGAATTTGTTGAATTTGGGGAATTTTTACCCAGAAACAGGGAATACCAGCCTGTTGTAATTGCGTTCCATAAAATGCTAATTCTCCCACTTTCCCAATACGATAAACTCGCCAATTCTGACTAGGTAATGTGATTCTGGCTGTATAAGCGTCTACCTGCATGATTTGAGCAAAATTTCTGGCTGCGTTGGTTTTGAGTTCATTACTAATGGCTTCTAAAACTAATATTCCCAGTTCACTGTTATCAGGTGTGACAGTGGCTTTAGCTATCGCTCTTTGTTTTTCTTCTTGTTTAACTGCCTCTAATCGTTGTAAACCTTGACGGGCTTGGGATATTATCTTGCTATGAGTCGTCATGCGAAGTAACTGACGATATATTTTTTCCGCTTCTTGTAACTGATTAGACACTTCCTGTAACCGACCAAAATACAGTTGTACCCAAGAATTGTCTGGTGATTCTAGCTGTAGTTGTTCGAGTAATTTAGCTGCTGTTTGATAATCTTTGCGTTCAAAAGCCGTGACAATCTGATCTAGCATATAATAGCTTTCAATATAGAAAAATTAAATTTTAATCGCAATATTTACTATTGTTAGGCGTAGGATTTTCCTTAGCGGTTCGCATCGCGCCTAAGATAGTGGAAACGATGACACAACGCTTTGCTTTCCCTCCAGATTTGCTAGATAAGGTGATTCGTCCTAGAGGGACTTTCACACTACCTATGTAATCAAACTGAACTCGTCTCACACCATTAGGTAGTTCGTCTAATGTAGTTTCTGCATCTAACTGCACACTGCCGTCTAAGTCATTCCATTTAGCATTAGATGGATCAATTGTAGCCGGATGAATTGCCCATTGGACAATATTATCTTTTTGCCGAAAACTAGCATGATAAGTCAACTTTTCTTTTTTGGCTTGGCTTTGGGCTTCACGCATAGAGCGATAAACTTGATCTTGGGCAACATTTAAATGACGAGTTTTCATAAAAGCTAACCAGCTTGGTGCAGCTATTGCTGATAATATCCCAATCACTGACACCACTGCAATCATTTCTATTAAAGTGAACCCCCTGCTAGAGCGATTATTCAGTAAATAATTCATTATTTGTAAGCAAAATATGGACATATATATTACTATGTAGAACACCTTTTTATTTAGACAAAAAGCCCCGTCCTTGGACTCTTAAACTGGTTGTAGGAAAAAAACTTTTTTTACTGGCTGTATATTTGATTGTATTTGCATTACTATGAATACGAGCTAGGGCATTACCTCGAATAAATACCTGTGCCGTTGTATTAGTTCTATCTACACAGACATAAAAACCTGTCATACTCGTTGGTTTAATTACTGACCAAATAATTCCATCTGTTGTAGTTGTCGCTGCGATATTAGCAGGACAAGTAGCTGCTGGTGGCGAATTTGTAGTTTGATCTACATAATCAATCAGCACTATAGCATCAGCAGTATAAGCAGTTGTAGATTTCCGCCATTTTTTCATCCCTATATCTAAACTATCAGAGTCATCGAAATATTTATTAAATGGCGCAAAACCTGGACTGGGACAATTATCAGCATCGCTAGAAATTCCTTGACAAGTTACACCAGTAACTGATACACCATCTCTAATTTGCCATCTAGCAATACGAGCAGCTTTTGACCAAGTTTGATTACTATCTTTAATTAAATAGTAGATAACTAAAGAGTAAACAAAAGTGTCATCATTTCCCGATACTGTGGGAACTATACTATTAAGTAATTCTCGTTTCCAAAAAACTAATATAGGAGTTTTAGTATTATCACTTTGGTAAGCCAGTTGAGGTTTTATAGTATTAATACCAGCCGTATCATATATATAAACAGCTTGTTGTAAATCACGGGAAATATAATTAAGTGCAAGTTGAACTTCTGCTTCAGAATTTGTTTTAGCTTGTTCATCTCTATCTGTAATCATCACACTTGTCATAAAGCTGAACAATGGGGCAATAATTAAAAATGAAATCACTAAAGACACCAGTAATTCAATGAGAGTAAAACCGCCAGTTTTATCAAGAACTTTATAAATTTTGATTTGAATTTTGAGGATTAAATTAAGTGCCTTTATCATCATAGACTTTTCCTTTCTATTTCAAAAAATTGTAGATTGGGTGAGATACAAGAACCCCACCCCCAACCCCCTCCCCGCAAGCGAGGAGGGGGCTT
>JBAXRM010000238.1:0-6466 GCA_037131225.1 Nostocales cyanobacterium ELA583
ATAGGCAATTTTGGATTGAATCTAAAATCTAAAATCCAAAATCCAAAATTGTAAAAAGTCCACAATTGTCAAAAGAGATAGGCAATTTTGGATTGAATCTAAAATCTAAAATCCAAAATCCAAAATTGTAAAGAGAGACACACAAAAATGCTCAAATTCCTCAAACAAGTTGGTGATTACGCCAAAGAAGCCATCCAAGCAGGTCGTTATATTGGTCAAGGATTATCCGTTACCTTTGACCACATGAAACGGAGACCCGTTACCGTCCAATATCCTTACGAAAAATTAATTCCTGGTGAAAGATTTCGCGGTCGCATTCACTATGAATTTGACAAGTGTATTGCTTGTGAAGTCTGTGTGCGTGTATGTCCCATCAACCTCCCTGTAGTTGACTGGGAAATGGACAAAGGAACTAAAAAGAAAAAGCTCAAACACTACAGTATTGATTTTGGCGTTTGTATCTTCTGCGGTAACTGCGTGGAATATTGTCCCACCAACTGTTTATCCATGACAGAAGAATATGAATTAGCCACTTACGATCGCCATGAACTTAATTACGATAGCGTCGCTCTGGGACGTTTACCCTATAAAGTTACAAACGATCCTATGGTGACACCACTCCGCGAACTTGTTTATTTACCTAAAGGCGTAATGGACCCTCACGGAGTCCCCGCCGATGCCCCCCGTGCAGGTTCTCGTCCAGAAGACTTGGTAGAGAGTGGTAATGGGTAATAGGTAATGGGTAATGGGTGATCAAAATTTTTCCAATTACCAATTACCAATTACCAATTACCAATTACCAATCACCAGTTACCAATTACTAGTCAGCATTTATCAAACATCAAAAGGATCGAAAGAAGTGAATCTAGCTGAAGGAGTACAGTCTATATCATTTGGCATTCTTGCTGTGATGATGATTGGAGCAGCGCTAGGTGTAGTGCTATTCTCTAACATTGTCTATTCCGCCTTTTTGCTGGGAGGAGTATTCATCAGCATGGCGGGATTATACCTATTGCTAAATGGTGATTTTGTCGCATCGGCACAAATACTAATTTATGTTGGTGCAATTAACGTTTTAATTCTGTTTGCCATTATGTTGGTAAACAAAAGACAGGATTTTTCACCATTGCCTAATGCTGGAATCCGCAAAGTATTTACAGCTTTAGTCAGTTTTGGACTATTTGCTCTTTTAAGTACAATGGTATTAGCTACGCCTTGGGCTTATACGACCAATCCCGTAGTTAATCAAAATTCTATCGTTGTAATTGGTGAGCATTTCTTTAGCGACTTCTTGCTACCCTTTGAATTAGCTTCCGTCCTCTTGCTAATAGCGATGGTAGGAGCAATTATTTTGGCACGTCGTGAATATATCCCCGACACAGTACCAACTTCTGACCTACAACAAACAATTTTAACCCTACCAGAACGCCCCAAAGAACTCATATCCACTGGTAGTAGCACTGACAACTAACAACTGACAACCGACAATCATGCAACTCCAATACTTTTTATTATTAGCCGCAGCTTTGTTTTGCATTGGTATTTATGGTTTAATTACTAGTCGCAACGCAGTGCGGGTACTGATGTCAATTGAGTTATTGCTAAATGCCGTTAATCTAAATTTAATGGCATTTTCCAACTTCCTTGATTCAACCTTAATTAAAGGTCAGGTTTTCACAGTTTTCGTGATTACCGTGGCAGCTGCAGAAGCGGCGGTAGGGTTGGCGATCGTTCTGACTATTTATCGCAACCGCGATACCGTTGACATGGAGCAGTTTAATCTTCTGAAGTGGTAATAGTGCGTGCAACTTAAGCAGGTAATCATCGCTTATAAAGCGCGAGATCCCCAGAGTAAACGCTGGGCTGAACTCTGTGCTAAACAACTAGAAAATCGTCATTGCCAAGTATTGATGGGACCTAGTGGGCCAAAAGATAACCCCTATCCGGTTTTTTTGGCCTCTGCTAATCAACCAATTGATCTAGCTTTGGTACTCGGTGGTGATGGTACTGTCTTAACCAGTGCTAGACATTTAGCCCCAGCCGGTATCCCCATTCTCGGAGTGAATGTGGGAGGCCATTTGGGGTTTTTAACTGAATCAGTAGACGAGTTTCAAGATCCAGAAATTGTTTGGGACAGGCTGTTAGAAGATCGTTATGCTATCCAACGCCGCATGATGTTACAAGCAGCGGTATATGATGGGACTGGCTCAAATTTAGAACCTGTGACGGAAAGTTACTTGGCTTTAAATGAGTTTTGTGTCAAACCCGCTTCTGCTGACAGAATGATTACCTCAATTCTGGAAATGGAAATTGATGGTGAGATAGTGGATCAATATGTAGGAGATGGATTAATTATCTCTACTCCCACAGGTTCTACTGGTTATACAGTTTCTGCCAATGGACCAATTATCCATGATGGGATGGAAACAATTACCATCACTCCCATTTGTCCCATGAGTCTTTCTAGTCGTCCTCTAGTTTTACCCCCTGGTTCTGTGGTCAGTATTTGGCCTTTGGGCGATTATGATTTAAGTACCAAACTGTGGATGGATGGTGTGTTATCTACTTCTATTTGGCCAGGACACCGTGTGGATGTGCGAATGGCTGATTGTCGAGCTAAGTTTATTGTGTTACGCGCAAATAATTCATATTATCAAACATTGCGGGAGAAGTTACTTTGGGCTGGTACAAGAGTTCGCTACAACAATAATCACCGCAGTTGATTTTTATGTATTTTTTCTAAACTTTTGCCCCAATGCGCTCGTAATCGTAATCGTAATCGTAAATTCATTTTTGCCCCTGATTTCAATACATCTGGGGTTTTTCAATATCTACTATTCTTTTACCCTAGAGTTGAGAATAATTGTAAAAAATACTACTTTCATGTATAATATATCATTGTTTGTAAAAATACCTTTTTACAAAGCTTTTTCTCGGTTATCAGTTCAACATTCTGACAATAAATACACTGGGTGAAAATATGTTGTTTTTTTTCAAGTTGATTGATTATTTATTAGCCGCAGTGGCTATGACATCAGTTTTTGTTATTTATGTTGGTTCTAGTGATCAACAATATATAACTGCTGCCTCCGTTGCTTTAAGTGTTGCTATTGGTTTATTTCTTCTCAATAGACAATCAGTAAAGAATGCTATGAAGGAAGCACAAAAAAATGAACTTTCCCAAAAAGCTGAACTCTATACCTCTTTATTAAGTAATGGTACAACCTTAGACTACAATGCAATTTTACCAGCCCGAGCTAAAGCTTTAGAATATTGTCAAGAATTAATTGACGATTATAAAGATAGAAGAAATGTTGCTAGAAATCTTTACTATGTCTTGCAAATTTCTACTGTTATTTTTTCAGGTATCACCCCAATTTTAGTATTAGTGGATAAATTGGAAGCAGGACAATCCTGGTTAAAATGGCTGCCTGTAATTTGCCCAGCTATTGCTTCCATTGTTGCTAGTATAGTTACATCCTTTCCTTTTCAAAAAAATTCGATGCTTGCTAACACAGTCGTTGAATTGTTAGAAGCTGAACAGGAGAAGTTTATTTTGGGAATTAGCCCAGCTTATCGTTGTTATGATATTCCAGAAGAAGATAAACAGCAACAAAGAGTAAGTCAGGCGATAGAACTATTTATTACTCAAGTGAATAATATTCACCTCCAGCAAGTACAACAAAATACTGATTCAGAACAGGGAAATAAAGAAAAACAAGATTCATCAAAATCTGAAGAATCAACTACAGGACAAAAAGTAGCCGCATAGTTTTGGTGTAATCACCGATTTAGGGGTGCAGAACATATCAATTTCTGGGCGCAGGCCCTGCGCCCCTACGGAATTTCTGAATCATGAAAAATGTCAGGGATAACTGACATTACGGTTTATAGCAAAAAAATAGTTAGAATAGTATAGACGCTCTTTTTTGGAGAGTCAATCCACTAGTGATTTTGATTAATTGCAACTCTTGTATGAATTTAAATAGCCAGTCTGCCAATTCTTCCGATACATATTCCCAACGTTTGGCAGACATTGTGGGAACAGTGATTGCTCTGATTACTCTCACTTTACCAGTATTTATCATTGCCCACTATTCTTCAGCGAATGTTGAAAAGAATCAGCCATCCTTAACCTATAACCTACCTATTCGTGGAGATTAAAATATACAGTAGAATTTAGAAGTTAAAAAAAGTTAAGAGAAACCGATAAGGGGCAGGAAGTAGGGGTTTTTCTTCTGGTCCCTTTTTTTGTTGATAATTTGTGAAATTCGCCAACATCTTACAAGGAATCTGGGGGAAGAGATCCACAATGTCCTAGAATTTTACACTGGGAGCAAAAATAGCTGCTACCGCTTATTCACTTTTAGTAAAGGATTTTTGTTGTGGATTTATCTCTGATTCCTGCCCAACCCAAGCCAGGTGTGATTAATGTACTGATTGAAATTGCTGGTGGAAGTAAAAATAAATACGAATACGATAAGGATTTACAAGCATTTGCGCTAGATCGGGTTCTGTCTTCTTCAGTTAAGTATCCTTATGATTACGGTTTTATACCTAATACCTTAGCTGATGATGGTGATGCGTTAGATGGTATGGTGATCATGGATGAGCCAACATTTCCCGGTTGTGTCATTGCGTGCAGACCAGTTGGTTATTTAGAAATGATTGATGGTGGCGATCGCGATGAAAAAATTCTTTGTGTTCCCGATAAAGATCCGCGCTATGCTCATGTTAAGTCACTTAAAGACATAGCCCCCCACCGATTGGAGGAAATTGCCGAATTTTTCCGCAGTTATAAAAATTTGGAAAAAAAGGTAACGAATATTCTCGGTTGGCAGGATGTGGATAAAGTAGCCCCATTGGTAGAAAAGTTCATTCAAGCAGCTAAGGCTAAAGCATAATAGATCATGGGTGATGGTAATGAGAATTACTCATTACCCACGAAATCAATTATTATGGGATAATCAATAACAAGCTACTGAGTCTAATTTCTAAATCTCTGACTGGTTGCAAAAAAAAATTTAAAATCAAATGCAGCGCACTCTTTTATCGGCAAAAATTCATAACTGTACGCTCACAGCGGCAAATATTAACTATGTGGGTAGTATCAGCATTGACGAGATTCTCTTGAAAAAAGCTGGTATATTTCTCTATGAGCAAGTACAAGTAGTGAACATTGCCAATGGTGAGCGTTTTATTACTTATGCCATACCTGCTCCAGCTAATTCAGGAGCTATTGAATTAAATGGAGCAGCAGCACGTTTAGGTGTAGTTGGCGATCGCTTGATTATAATGACTTATGGGCAGTTCACTATGGAAGAGTTAAAATGTTACTCTCCTACCGTTGTAATTGTGGATGAAAAAAACCAGTTATTAGAAATGCGACATTATGATGATCTGCTTAGTAAGCTCTAATTTTCAAGAAAATGTCAAATTTTGAGTTGTCCGATTCTCAAATTTATTCTCCTGAACAACTAAGTCCCACTCTTGACAGTCAATCTGAGCTATTTCAGGTACGATTCTGGGGTGTACGTGGTTTGATTCCTACTCCTAGCACCCATAATAGTCGCTATGGTGGTAATACTGGCTGTGTGGAGATGTATGTAGCTGGAAAACGCTTGATTTTTGATGGTGGGACTGGTTTACGCATTCTGGGCGGAAATTGGCAGGAACTAGGACAAACTATTGAGGCACATTTATTTTTTACAAATTCTCAATCTAATCGCATCCAGGGCTTTCCTTTTTTTGCCCCGGCGTTTATTGCCAGTAATTGTTTTCATGTTTATGGAACGGCGGCCTCTAATGGTGCATCAATTAAACAATGTCTCTGTGACCAAATGCTCCAGCCTCACTTTCCTTATCCTTTACAAGTAATGAAATCAGCATTAAAATTTTATAATTTGATGCCAGATCAATTAATTCAATTAAATGATGTCCATATTCAAACAGTATTAATTAATAAAAATCAGCGTTCAATCGGCTATCGTATCAACTGGCGAGATTATAAAGTTGCCTATGCTACGGATTTACATAAAATTATTAATCCAGAAGAGCAAACACGAATTTTAAACCTTATTCAAGATGCTGATTTATTGATTACTAATGCCACCTATACTCCGCCAACATATAACAAGCATGAAACCACTGAATCATTCTGGGAAGTAGCTGTAAATATGGCTCAGAAGGCTAGGGTAAATCGGTTAGTAATTTCCTGTCATCATCCCGATGATCATGATGATTTTCTTGACAATATGCAAACTGAAATTCAGTCAGTATTTCCTAAAGCATTACTAGCGCGTGAAGGACTTGTTTTAAGTGTGAATTAATATGGTAATTTAGAGGGAACAGGGAACGGGCAACAGGGAACACTTCGACAAGCTCAGTGCATCGCAGGAAAAACTCATGTTTAAAACATGAGATTGAAATAATGACACGGTCACTGAGCGGTGTCGAAGTGCGGTCA
>JBAXRM010000239.1:0-6291 GCA_037131225.1 Nostocales cyanobacterium ELA583
GCAACTCAACAAGAGGGGCAATTCCACAAGAGGGGCAACTCAACAAGAGGGGCAACCACGGGGGGATTGCCCCTACTCCCATAAACTATGTTTCTTCGATAGTTGCTTCCGCTTGATGAACTAAATTGCGGAGATTGTCTAAGGTTTGTATACTCACATTTTGCCATAATCCGCGCTGGTTTGCTTCTAGTAGTCTTTCCGCAATATCGCGCAATGCCCAGGGATTCTTGTTTTGGATAAATTCACAAACAGTAGAATCTTCTAAATATGCTTCGACAACTCCCTGATACATATAATCTTCGACACATTGGGCAGTAGCATCGTAAGCGAAGAGAAAATCTACCGTTGCAGCCATTTCAAATGCACCTTTATAACCGTGACGCATAACTCCAGCTATCCATTTAGGATTAACGACGCGGGAACGATAAACTCTGGCAATTTCTGAACTAAGTTGACGGACTTTAGGGGCTTGTGTATTGGAATTATCACCAAAGTATATTTCAGGATTTTTACCTTGAAGAGAACGCACGGCTGCGGTTAAACCACCCTGAAATTGATAATAATCATCGGAGTCGAGTAAATCATGTTCTCGGTTATCTTGATTATGCAGCACGATCTGCATTTGCTTCAAGCGTTTGCTCAAAGCTTCAATATTATTCTCTGTTCCCTGTTCCCTGTTCCCTGTTCCCTGTTCCCTGTTCCCTGTTCCTTGTTCCCTGTTCCCTGTTCCCTGATCATCAGAATAAGCGTAAGCACTCCAGTTGATGTAAGCTTGAGCTAAATCCTGGTCATTTTCCCAGTTTTGGGAGGCAATTAAGCCTTGGAGTCCGGCACCATAAGCCCCTGGTTTAGAACCAAAAACGCGATATTGCGATCGCTCGGCTGCTGCTTCTAAGGATAAACCCTCTTGAGTCCATTGTGCAGTTTCTTGGCGAACTGTATCGGCGAGGGGATTTTGATCTGCTGGTTCATCTAAGGAAGAGACTGCTTTGACAGCTTGATCAAATAAACTGATTAAATTGGGGAAAGCATCTCGGAAAAAACCAGAAATTCTCAAGGTGACATCAACGCGGGGACGACCGATAATAGATAAGGGTAAAATCTCAAAATCTACGACTCGTCGCGCTGCACCATCCCATACAGGTTGAACACCGAGTAGGGCTAATGCTTCGGCTATATCATCACCACCAGTCCGCATGGTGGCTGTTCCCCACACTGATAAACCGAGGGTTTTGGGATATTCTCCGTGTTCTTGGGTGTAGGTTTCAATTAGGGTTTCGGCGGCTTTTCTACCGACATCCCAGGCGGTTTCTGTGGGAATGGCACGAATATCAACGGCGTAAAAGTTTTTACCTGTGGGTAAGACTTCGGGGCGGCCGCGTGTGGGTGCGCCAGAAGCACCGCTAGGAACGTATTTGCCATCAAGTCCTCGTAATAGGTTGGTGGTTTCTTCGCTGGTTTTTTGCAGGGCTGGGAGGAGTTTTTCCTGTATCCAATTGAGGGTTTGGGTAATGGGTAATTTTATTCTTTCTTCTTGCTGCTGATTGGGCGCAGGTGTTTGATTGGGCGCAGGCCCTGCGCCCCTACTTTTAACTTTAATGATTTCTTCGACTAAATGGGCGGCTTCTGTTTCTAGGAGTTCTACGACATCGCCGATGATGTGGCAGGATTTTAGTCTCTCGCAGAGGCGCTCAGGCGCGGAGAGGGGGGTTGAGAAGTCATCTGTGAGGGGATCTATGTCTAAGTTCCATTGTTGGGCTATGGCGCGGGTGATGCCGATAGAATAGCGGTTGGGGATGCGGGCGATCGCAATTATTAAGTCTCGTAGTTGCGTTCCTTGTGGACATTGACCAAATATGTGTAAGCCGTCGCGGATTTGGGCTTCTTTAAGTTCACATAAGTAACCGTCTAGGGAATTTAAGATTAAGGTTTCAAAGTTTTCAATGTCTTTTTTATTTGTAATTCCTAAGTCTTTATAGAGGTTTTCTTTGATGACGAGTTCTTGAATGCGATCGCGGATTGTTGGTAATCTGGAAGGATCTAAACTTTCGGCTTCGTAATATTCATCAATTAGGTTTTCTACTTGTTGCAATCCTCCATATAATTGAGCGCGGGTCATTGGTGGTGTTAAATGATCAATTATTACGGCTTGGGCGCGTCTTTTTGCTTGCGAACCTTCTCCGGGATCATTAACAATAAATGGATATAAATGGGGCATTGGGCCCAAGGCAATTTCTGGATAACAAGTATTAGATAAAGCGACACTTTTTCCCGGTAGCCATTCTAAGTTGCCATGTTTGCCAACATGAACTATGGCATCAGCCGCAAAATATTCTCGCACCCAATGATAAAAGGCTAAATAATTATGTGTTGGTTCTAAATCTGGCGCATGATAATTTAAACTAGGGTCAAGATCATAACCTCTTGATGGTTGAATTCCTACAAAAATGTTACCAAATTGAATTCCTGCAATTGGCAAATTTTGATTTGAATTTGGTTCACCCCAACGGGCAATAATTTCTTGTTGGATGATTTCTGGTAAGGTAGAAAAATATTTTTGATATGCTTCTATTGATAAACTTTGTTGGATTGGTTTCCAGTCTCTTCCTTCTGGATCATTGGTAATGCTAGATGTGAGAATTTGAATTAATTCGTCTCCAGTTGCGCAAGTATTTTCTAGTTGATAACCTGCTAATTTTAAAGCTTTGAGAATTTCTACACAACTGGCTGGAGTGTCCAATCCTACGCCGTTGGCAAGGCGACCGTTTGTATTAGGGTAATTTGCTAAAATTAGAGCTATGCGGCGTTCTTGGGGTGGTTTTACCCGCAATTGTACCCAATTTGCAGCGAGTTCGGTAACGAATTGAATGCGATCGCTCACTGGTTCATAAACTACCACATCGGTTTCTAGTTTATTATTGCGAGTTTGCAAAGTTTTGAAGGACACAGCCCGGCTAATAATTCGCCCGTCTACTTCTGGTAATGCCACATTTATCGCCATATCACGGGGTGTTAAACCTTCTAATTGTGATTCCCATTGTTCAAGAGAACTAGCACAAAGAATTACTTGTAAAACAGGAACATTTAATTTTTCCCAAATTTCAGTTTGTGGTGTTTCTGTTTCTAAACTTGCTAGGGAAAAACTGGTGGTATTCATCAATAAACTAAGATGATCAGAATGTAGGGGTGGGGTTTGCCCACCCTTAATTTCTCCACCCTTAAAACCAAACAATTCATACAGTTTTTCAGTAACACCAGGTTCACGCAATGAAGAAACAAAAACTGGCACAGGTTGTAAATTTTTCTCTCTTAGATCTGTACATAAAGCATCAATAACTTTAGTATTTCCTGATAAATAATGAGCGCGATAAAATAAAATTCCCACTTGAGGTTGACTCCTATAAGGGCGGGGAAACCCCGCCCCTACATTCTGACTCCATTTATACAATCCTACACGGGGAACTGATTGTGGTGGTGGGGGATTAAAGGCTGTTGATAGGGATGTATCCGTAATAAATTGCAACGCGTTGAGGAAATTTTCTACGCCACCTTGTTGAAAGTATTGCCAAATTTTTTTAACAATTTCTGGAGAAATTGTAGATTTAGAAATTAAATCAAGATCAAGTCCATCATCTCCTGGCATAACAATTAGAGTTGTGCCATTACGTTGTACAATTTCTTGGACAACTTCTAAGCCATAAGCCCAGTAAGAACTTCCTCCTATGAGACGAAGTACAATTACTTGAGCAGATTCTAAAACTTTTTCACTGTAATCATCTATACTTATTTGTTGCTGTAGTTGTAACAGATTAGCTACTCTTAATTCAGGGAATTGGTTAGGTAATTTGGGAACTACGGCCGCTAGGGTTTGAATATCAGTATCCGCTGCTGTAATCAATATGAAAGGGGCAGGAGTTTGTTCGAGAAAAAATAAACCTTCTGACTGATTTAATCCGCCTGGTGTGGCACTGATTCGGTGCATAATTAGTAATTAATAATGGAAATTTTCAGTTTAAAACTTTGGCTTTTTTACGTTAGCATTAAATGAGGCAATAAATAAATTTATTGTCAGGTCACAGATGCTATAATTTCATTATTCTGTGAAGAATTAAGAATTAAACCGCCGTTTTAATGGAGGATTTTATGCAAGTTAAAATTGAGTTACCTGATGAGTTGGGAAAACAACTTTTGGAAATGCCTGATATGCAGCTATTAGTACAGAAAGCTGTGGAAAAAATATTATTAGAAGAACAAAGCAGACGAGCCACCCATGATTTATTAGTTGAACAGAGAGAATTGTTACACCAAACTAGCAATGATGAAATTTTGCCAATTACGCGATCTCTAGTTGGTATATTGAAAGGTTCTCATGTTGATGTAGCAGACTATAAAAAACATTTAGAGGAGAAGTATCTTTGAAAATTGTATTTGATACAAATATTGTTCTTGATATTTTGCTAGAGCGTGAGCCTTTCGTTAGTTTCTCTATTAATTTATTTAATGCTGTTGAGAAGCAAATTATTCAGGGTTATCTTTGTGCGACAACAATAACTACGATTGATTATTTATTAACTAAATCAATAGGGAAGCAGTCAGCCAAGGTTTCTATTAATCAATTGCTTAATTTATTTGCGATTGCAGAGGTTAATGATGTGATATTGAAAGCGGCGATAAATTCAGATTTTTCTGATTTTGAGGATGGTGTTTTATATCATTCAGGCATTTATGCGGGTGTTGATGGTTTTGTAACTCGAAATAGCAAGGATTTTAAAACTGCTAGTTTGCCTATTTATAGTCCCACTGAATTATTAAGAATAATTCAAGAAATAAAGGATAACTGACAGTATTTCATTACAACTTTTAGAGGATATCAAACATGAATAATTTACCAAAAGGATTAATTGTTTCCTGTCAAGCGCCTGTAAATTCTCCATTACATGATCCTTATATAATTGCTGCAATGGCACAAGCCGCAGTTAATAATGGGGCTGTAGCTGTGAGAATTGATACTCCCAGTCATATCCAAGCTGTGCGGAAAAAAGTCCAAGTTCCGATTATTGGACTGTGGAAACAAATAATAACTGGTTCTGATGTTTACATTACACCACAGTTTCATCATGCTGTGGCTGTGGCTGAGGCAGGTGCAGATATTATTGCTATAGATGCTACTATTAGAAATCGTCCCTGTAATGAACAGTTAGCAGATATTATTACCCTAATTCATCAACAATTAAACAAGCCAGTTATGGCAGATGTAGATACTTATGAAGCTGCACAATTGGCGGTTAGTTTAGGTGTAGATATTGTAGGAACTACTTTATTTGGTTATACTGGGTCAACTCAAGAATTTTCTCCTCCAGGTTGGGAATTACTCACCCAAATCATCGAAAATCTTGATACCTTTGTGATTTGTGAAGGGGGTATTTCTTCCCCAGAAATGGCTAAGAAAGCCTTAGACTTAGGTGCTGATGCTGTTGTTGTAGGTGGGGCAATTACGGGAATTGATTTGTTAGTTAAAGCTTATGATTCGGCATTAAGTAAGCATAATTAATATAATATGGGCAGGCTAGAAGCCCACCCCACAATAAACAAAATTACTTTGGTGAATTACAAATTACCAATAATTGCTGTATTTATAGTCCAAGCATCTACCAGCAACAGTAATAGAGTACAACAAAATAAAATCACATACATCCAAGGTTGTGCCAAAGGAAAGACATCTGTTGTATCAATTCCTGTTTTTGCTTGTACGTAATTTACAAACCTATTAAAACCAGCCATACGCATGGGGAGTAAATAGGCATTTCCGTCGTGACTGACGAAATAATACACTATTCCCCCTTGACCAGTCGTGCGGGGTTTTAAACTTTTGACATCTGACCAAGATAAAGACCAACCTTTGCGGAAAAAGCGGGGAACCCAAACTGAGTAAGTAATCTGAATTCCTTGGTTATCTACAATTACTCTTTCAGTCAACACTGCATATAATCCCACAAAACCAATACTAATTCCTAGCCATAATAATGCCGGTGGTGTGGGTGCTTTGGTAAATTCTGCCAAAAATGGTAAGGGGACTGTCAAAGCTACATATAGAGTTAACAGAGTAATTCTAATCAAGGGAGATAGTCGAAAAACGGAAGTTGAGATATCGGTGGAGTTTGCTGTCACGGCTCAATTTTTAGGTTTTTTCTTTCTTATTCTAAACGAAAATATTAAATGTAAATGAACCACGTATCCCTGACGGGACCGGAGGGATATAGGAACGAAGAACACGAAGGAAGAAGGAAGAAG
>JBAXRM010000240.1:0-6121 GCA_037131225.1 Nostocales cyanobacterium ELA583
TACTGAACCAGTAAAAAAACCAACAGAGACCACGCAAAAAAGAAACAGCAACCAAGAGATTTCATTTCCTGCTGATACTGAACCAGTAAAAAAACCAACAGAGACCACGCAAAAAAGAAACAGCAACCAATGGTGGAAGATGAAGTAATCTCGTTTAATCTGACGTAATGACCTCAATTCAGGAGCGCGTAAGGGATGAGTGCTATCATGCCCATGTTTTACTCTTCTTATCTCTATATAGCCGTCGTTCAAATCAATTTGTGACCATTTCAGAGAAACTAACTCTGCGGTGCGAAGTCCATGCCGAAACATTAGTAAAATAATGGCTGCATCTCGAACTCCGTGTCTTCCAACCCACATTCAGCATGAGTAAATATACTCAAAATATTTTTCCAGCAGGTTATTTTGTCAAAAAAAGAATTTCATAAAACAGCTAAAACCCAGTCATAATAACTACTTCATGCTTTTTGCTATCTAGGTCGTTATTCAATGAATTTAATCTCAAACCAACTAATTTATTGACAGTGTTCTCAATAAGCTTGATTTGAGCTTTAGATAGAGATGCGATGGCTACGCCGGCCGAAAGCATCGCCCTAATATAGAATTGCGTGTCATTGTCTGAAAGCCTTGTTATGATTGGGTTATGGATAATTCCGAAAATTCAAAAAACACCTGCGGAATATGGGTTCTATTAAACTCACAGATAGACAAAAACTAATTTTGCAGTTCTTTGGTGCATCTTCCCACCAATCTTATTTTTTGTCTTAAATTACCTGCTGAATGTGGGATACAATGCGTCAGAGAATTTCTCGTTTGGTTAGAAAGACTTTATTCTTCTCTAAAAAGTTAGATAACCACATTGGTGCTATCTGGTATTTTACTCATCATTATAATTCTTGTTGTAGGGCATAATTTTATTATCACTACATATTTACCACTACCCGCTTTGGCTAGTGTTACTGTTTGTAATATAGAGATACTAGAAATAGCGTAGTTTATATCATGTAATTGATGCCAACTCCCACCACCACTATTAACAACGTCATTATAACGGGCTTTCATGCCTTATCAGATCCCATTAGAATCAGTGTTATAGAACTACTGCGTCAGCGTGAACTCTGTGTTTGTGACTTATGTGATGCTTTAGAAATAAATCAGTCAAAACTTTCTTTTCATCTCAAAACACTCAAAGAAGCAAATTTATTAACTGCGCGTCAAGAAGGGCGCTGGATTTATTACAGCTTGAATATTTCCCAATTTCAGATTTTAGAGAAATATCTAGCTGAATTTCACCTAAATCCTCTACCTTTACCTCCTCGTCTCTGTTGAGATGAGTAGTTAAGCAATTCAACTTAAAAAACGCTTATTCTTTGCGCCTTGAGCGCCTCTGCATGAAAAAAACAAATCCCTGGAACCTTGGAAGATTACAGAGACTTGTTTTTATATTTGGTGGCGGGAAGTGGATTTGAACCACTGACCTTCGGGTTATGAGCCCGACGAGCTACCAGGCTGCTCTATCCCGCGTCGCTTTTGTCGCTTTTCTCTCGACTCCCTTAATATAGCGCGAAGTCAAAAGTTTGTCAACTACAAAAGCGATAATTCTCCAACTACTTCCAAACGCTTGTATTTCCCCAGATTCATAAACTTCTCGGAGAGGCTTTGGGCAATGCTGGGAGTAATCCAACCCATTTGTTGGAGGATGTGAATAGCTACGGCATATTTAGCTCGTTTTGAGCCATCCATTACTTTAATAGCTAATCCCATGCCTTCGCCGAGTCGGCCAATGCACTGTACCCCTTCCGCACCAGATTTACTCACCAATTCGCTAGGAGTTAATTGCATCAATTCTGTATCGAATTCTCCTGCACCAGCAACCATTGTGGGATGATGGTTCATGGCGCGGACGATGCGTTCCATATCTACACTATTACTGGAAGCAAGTACAGCATATAAAGATGCCATTTGACTGAGTTGCATTAAATATGTGGGTGCGCCACAGTCATCATGGGCGGTGAGAAATTCCTCTGCTGGCATTCGCAGCAATTCCGCTACTTTAGTGATAATTAACTGCTGGACTGGGTGTTTGCGATCCAAGTAGTTAGTTAACGGCCAATGGCGTTGTTGACAAACCGCTAACATTCCTGCGTGTTTACCAGAACAATTATATTCTAAAGGACTTCGCTTACCTTGAGGAATTGGGCAATGGAGGGCATTGATATCAATATCTGCTCGCCACAGAATGTTAAATACCTGTCTCACCTGTTCCATGCTGGCTTTGTGGGAACTGGTAATAATTGCTAAGTCTCTATCGCTTAAACCATAGCGTTCTAATGTGCCTGTGCTGGTGACAGCCAGTGCTTGAAATGGTTTGAGGGCTGAACGGACAAATGCAGCCGTTTCAGCGTTACCAGCAACGGAAAGTATCCGTCCGCGGTCGTCACTAACTACAGCCTGGACTATATGCCGAGATTCGATAATGCCTTCACGCAGCAACCGGACTTCCAGTGCTGCGGCTTGAGTTCGTTTTCCCATTGTCATGGGTTTATATTTATTTTGTGAATTGTCAGTGGTCAGTTGTCGGTTGTCGGTTGTCAGTTGTCGGTTGTCGGTTGTCAGTTGTCGGTTGTCAGTTGTTTTACCAATGACTAATAACTAATAACCAATGACTATTTATAAAAAATGCCACACTATAGTACCAATAAGATACACAAGAGCCAAGGCGGCAAAGGTAATTTGCAAGCGTTGGAAAATGGGTTTGATTTCGTAGGTAACAATTAAGCGATCGCGGCTGATGACTTCTTGGGGTTTTGTCCAAGTTTGTCCATCGTACCAACCAGATTCTTCATAAAATACGGTGGGACTGTAAAGGCGATCGCGCACATAGAACCAACCTAAGTATAACCGTACCAATACTAGCACTACACTTACACTAGCAGCACCAGATCCACAAATCAGAAAATTAAAAATCTGCTTTTGTGGAGGAAAGCTGGCCGCTGCGACAGGTCCGGCTATTAACCAAGACCAAGCCCAAATCCAAAAAATCTTCTTGGTATAGTTACCCCAGCTTAAGGTACTATCTCGAAATAGCCAGGCATTTTTTAACTCTTCGTACTCATTGAGTGGTTGTTGTTCTGTAGGAACTGGGCAATTCTCAAGAGAGGATCGCATCATATCGGTTAACCCCCAGTATCATCGGAGTTTGGTAGGGAAATACGTTCCGCGTGTCCCCAGAACGCTTCTAAATTATAAAACTCCCGTTCTCTTGGCATCATGATATGGACGATAACATCACCATAATCTTGGAGGACCCAAGTTCCTTCCGCTTTTCCTTCGGTTCTTAGGGGTCGTCGTTGCCACTCAATTTCAACTTGTCCGGCAATTGCATCAGCGATCGCTCTGACCTGTACTTTAGAGTAACCAGTCATCATCACAAAATAATCAGACAAGGAAGAAATCTCTGCCACGTTGAGCAAAATAATTTCTACGGCTTTGCGGTCTAAAGCAGCTTCAGCAACGGTGAGAGCCAAATTTTCACTTGTCTCTTCTGTGTCAGTTTTAAGTCTGGCCACAGGGCTTTTCGTCAATGGGAAATTTCTTTGAAAAGATTTAGTCATTCAACCTCATGTGCTTTTTTCATCGAAGCAATTACTTATTCAACTTGCTTACAAATAGCTAATAAATAACTGAACTGCAATTGTGTGAATAGGTTTTATCCAAATAGTAACATATTCTACAGTTGATCACTTTAGGAACAAAGGGAACAGGGAGCGGGGAAAAAAATCCTTATTTTCCAAGGATAGTAGCAACATCGTCTCCTGTGGGTGGCTGAGTTTCCCTATTCTCTTCCAAAAAAATAAACCCAAGCCGATTTGTGACTTGGGTAAATTGAATAGATAAATTTGGTGGATTGAGTTTAGCAGTAGATAACCAAGGAACAGGAATTTATTAAACAGCCCCACTGTTTTTATTAAACAAAATAGTGATAGTTTTGAAAATTAACTTTAAATCGTAAACTAAAGTCCAATTTTGCTGATACTGCAAATCTAAACGAATCACATCTTCAAAACTCCGAACTGTAGAGCGGCCATTAACCTGCCATTCACCAGTCATACCAGGTTTAACATCAAAACGTTGCCATTCTGGTACTTCATAACGTTCTACTTCATCAGGTGTTGGTGGACGAGTCCCGACTAAACTCATTTCCCCTTTGAGAACATTCCAAAATTGAGGTAGTTCATCAAGACTGGTCCGCCGTAAAAACTTACCTACTTTAGTAATTCTGGGATCATTATCATTTTTAAAGAAAGCGCCTTCCACTTGGTTTTTAATTTGGGATTTTCTAGCTTCAGCATCTATACACATAGATCGAAATTTCCAAATTGCAAACTGTTTACCCATCCAACCACAACGAGTTTGACTAAAGAAAATTGGACCAGGATCGTCAATTTGAATGGCGATTACTATGGGAATTAACAAAATAAATGTAATTACTAACCCTACTAATGATCCAACAATATCAATTAGCCGTTTCATCCAAGATGCCACAGAATTATGAGTTTTAGGAAGTGGATCTACTTTTCGAGGATTATTTTTTCCTGGGTCTGTGAGATTATCCCTTGCTATTAATGTAAGGTCGTGAAGTGATTCAATGGGAAAAACCTGATCTAGTCCCGTCAGATTTAAAACAGCCATGACTGGGGGAGTAACATGACGCAGTGTTACCTTAATTCCCTTTTCTTGAGAATTTTTGAAATTACTCACTAGAGAACCTAAACCACTACTATCCATAAAAGTAGTATCCTGGAAATCAATGAAAATTTGCCCAGGTGGTGAATCCGCTTCAATTAAGTTTTGGCAAGTTTGCTTAAAACTGACGGCCTCAAGTACAGTTAACCTCACTGGCACTTGTAAGATTGCTACGTCCTCTAAGTAACTAACTGGAAAGTTTACCGACATGGGTTGACTACTCATAAAACTCTGAACTCTAGTTGCCATATACAATTTCATTTACTAAACGTTATTTTGTCTTAGAAAAACAACTAACCTTATCTTTAATCTGTATGAGAAAATACAAGCTGAGAGATTTTTAAAGATCAGAGAAAATATTACCAATCATGCTTCATAATATTAGCTTAACTTTAAAATTTCCTCTGCTTCATGCACAATTTTTGGCGGAATTTATGCCAGCAATAATATTGCCGATTAATTTATCCATTTATGGAGAAAATAACGGATATTTAACAGAATAGTTAGAAATCATTCATTGTCCTCTATCTAGTACACTACGGGGGAAATAAACCAACCATTTCAAATATCTGAACAGCCTATTATGTATTCGTTTTGACTTTTTACCTGGTACTAGATTCCATAGGTATGAATTTAAAATTTCCCAGGATGAGCGATAAAACTCATTGAGAAGAAGATAAAAAGTTCCTATAACTAGTCTCTAACACTAAGTTAGAGGTATTTGTAAAAATAATTGTCTTCCAAAGTACAGTTGTTAATAAGTTAGAATGGGCAGTTTTATTAGTTGCGAAGGTAAGTAAGGTGATTCCGGTATTTTTGCACCCTGCAACTCCCCAAGTTTACAAAATATTCAATCAGATGTAAACTTTAAAAAGTTTTCATGAGCAAAATAACAAACTTTGATAAAGGTTAAAGATTTCATGAAGTAGACAAATTTCTAATAAATTTGGTTCTACCGCTTCCTTTAAGAAAGAATAAGCAAATCAAAAGAGATAGATGAATTTGGCTCTTAGGTAGTTGTTATGCCAAACTATTAGCTACGCTCACTAAACAATATTACAAAATGTATCAATAAATATCTAAAAGTGCTGCAAGTGTTGACATATAAAGAATATTTGTTGATTTAAGCGACGTAAAAGTTATATCACATCGTCTTCACACTGGAATTGGGATGATTTTACAAATTGAACAAGAAAAGTTATTTGCTACCTGTCCTAAGTGTGGCACAACCAGCCATAAATTACATCAAAACCATAGACATATTATTAAGGATCTCCCGTTTGGAGAAAAAGAAGTATTTTTAGAAATTAATCGCCGACAGTTTAAATGTGAAAAATGTAAAAAACCGTTTAGTGAAGATTTAGATTTTGTAAAA
>JBAXRM010000241.1:0-6071 GCA_037131225.1 Nostocales cyanobacterium ELA583
CCCTGTTAAGAGTTCCCTGTTCCCTCCAGTTTAGCATACTAAGTCCGGTAGAGCCAAAATTATCAAATATATTGTATATCAGTCATTATTTTCGATATTATTTTCTTCATCGGTTTCTCCCTCAATCAGTTGTTCATTATCTTTAATGATTACATTTTCAATATCTTCAACGAAAAGTTCTAAATCTTCTAAGGCTTCTTTTATTTTCTCATAGTGAAAAGGTTTGAATAAGAAGTTTAATATTTTTTCTGTTGTTTTTTCTTCATTGTCGCTTACTTTAAGTTGATTTTTAACAAACTGATTAATAAACTTGAAAGTTTTGATAATAATTTCTTTTTCATTTTTTTCATAAATTTCGATGATATGTTTATTTACATTTATATTATTATTAAATTTTGCCTTTAAATACTTTGTAAAAGCTACTTTAAATAAGGCTAAGAAATGATATAAAGAGCTTCTGAAAGTAGCCTGATATGAAAAAGGTGCAGCATTATAAATTACGTTAAAAACATAAAAGGCACACAACATATTTTCAAATGTTGTTTGATCATTGAATATTTTCTCATAAAGACCATCTTTATGTTCTTTATGAGAAATAAAATTCAAGTTTTTATTCATTTTTCGTTGATCATAATTTTTGATAACATTAACAGGGTCTTGCAAATGATAAGCTAAATAGACGTTTGCAAAAATATAATTTGGAACTTTTTTTACATTCTCTGGAGTTTCTCTAAATTCATCACGCCTTTTTTCATACCAAATATTAGTTTGATATGATGCGTTTTGAAGCGTTATCTGTATATCATCATTAGCACAAAAATCTCTATCCTCTACGGGATTTTGGGAATTAGTATACCTCGTAACATTTAAATCAAAATCTTTTCCACCTGATTTTAATAAGCGTAAAGTTACCAAAGATTCACTATCCATCTGTCTGCGCTTCGTTACTGTAGCATCTTTGTAAGCTCGGTAAATAGAATAAACAGTTTGTGCGCCATTAATAATTTGCAATCCCGTTAATTCTATTTGTTCAGCTTTTTTTCCAATAGTAGGCAACAAATAAGTAATTGCTGTAATGCCATTATTGTAATACCAAAAATAGGCTGGATTGTCCAGTGCTGTTCTTTCTATATCTTCATTAAATTGTGATTGCAGTAGAGGATTTCTCACATTTTTATAAAAAAGAGCAAATCCATATTTTTCAAATAAATTATATATACTTTTGGGGCGAAGTAAAAACATATATGCCTCAAAAGGCTTATCTATTTTAACAGTTCCATTCTTTTGAACTATTTCTATAGTGACAGGATTTTCTTCTGGGTTATGATAAATTTCTAAAGGATTTAAAGGGTCTATTTTTTTATATGTTCTGTCAATATAATCTAATTTTATCCGATTTATATCAATTAGTTCAAATTTAATTTTTTCATCACCTTTTTTAAAAGCACTAATATTTTCATCCGCCCCTCCTTTATATTGAGAAAGTGTCAAAAATAGAAATCTAACCTCTCCATTAGCTTTAAGGTGATTATCTAGATCATCTAATTTCGCTTTTACTTTTTCATTCACATTTTGTTTTTCTCCCCGCAAAATTGTGTCAAAATCATTAAGTGCTTGTAGTATTTCCTTTTTATCAGGTTCGTTGCCTGATTTATTAGGATTATTCCATTTTGACTGAACGACATAAAAAATTTTCTCTCCCTGATTGTTTGTATTGTCAAAAACAATGTCACAAGAACGATCTTGATGACCATCCGTAATAAAATCTTTATAGTTAAATTTTCTTCCGTAAAATTCGAGAAACCAAATTAAGAGTGCATAAGATTTTTGATTCTCTATTTTTTTGCTATGTTTTTTTATAAATTCATCATCTTTATATTTCTCCAAAAGTGTATTAAGGTTGCTATCAATTATATTATAAAATTCTTGTGTCAGCATATAAAATACCAATAGAAACTAAATTATTTTTGAGTGTGAAATTATTAGACTATTAAATTGACAAACCTCACTATTTATTATATCGTCATTTTCTCTCTATCCAATTCTCTTGGACAAAAAGCTGAAAGTTCATGTATATTTCCCCTGTAGAGAATAATATCCAGAAACTTTCTTGTACAACATAGCGTCAGTAAAACAACTCCAAATTACCCAAAAATCCTTATTTTTCCTTAAATGTCCAAACACCATCATCCCAAGTAGTATCAGATGGGGGTGATTGTAACCAGTGCTGACAACGACTCATGTACAACATCGAGGCTTTATCCTGATTGTCAGCAGATAAGGCTTTCACAAACTCAGAAAGGGCTGAGGTAAATTGACGTTTTAGATAATATTCACGCCCTTTATGATAATGCTCAATTAGTTCTAATTTGCCGCTATTAATGTGATCAGTCCGTGTTCCAATCAACTCATAGATAGCGACTGGTTCATTACGTCCTTTAACGCGAATGTAATCTAATTCTCTAGCCCAAACACTATCTTGGCAAATTTTATATGTATTATCGCTGATAATAATATCGCAACCATACTGTTTGCTGACACTTTCTAATCGAGAACCTAAATTTACACCATCACCAATAGCGGTGAATTCCATCCGTTTACTAGAGCCGATATTGCCACTAATAACGGTATCAGAATTAATACCAATCCCAATTTTAATGGCACATAGATCAGTTGATTGGCGCAGTTTATTTAATTCTATCAAGCGATCGCGCATTTCCAAAGCTGTTTGTACTGCCATAACAGCGTGTTCTGCTAAGGGTAAGGGAGAACCAAACACAGCCATGATGGCATCACCGATATATTTATCAAGAGTGCCTTTATGTTTAAAAACTGCTTCTACCATTGATTCAAAATATTCATTCAGCATTCTTACCACTTCTTCCGCTTCCATATTTTCTGTGAGGGTGGTATAGCCGCGAATATCAGAGAATAAAATGGTCACTTCTTTGCGATCGCCCCCTAATTTAGCATCATCTAATTTTAGCAATTCTTCCGCTAATTCCTGAGTCATATAACGGTACATTGTACTCTTCAGCCGCTTTTCATCACTAATATCTTCCATGACCACCAATGCACCACAGACTTTATTTTCGTCTTGGACATCAAAAATACTATTGAGTGATAAATTAACGCTATGTTGTTCTGTTCCTGTAGTTATTAAAGTCCGATCAGGATAATATTGCTGACTATTTTTAGCATTATTAGAATGAAGAGTATCCTGAAACCACTTGCTAAAATCTCCCTCTTTAATAGTGACAATATCACTCACCATTTTGCCTTCCAAAGCTTCTTCCAGTCCAAAGCCTAGCAATTGTTTAGCACTTTCATTAGCTGTAATAATTACCCCAGTTTGATCTGTAGAAATCACCCCATTAGAGAGACTTCGCAAAATATCTCGCTGCATTTTTTCCTGTTGTTTCACTTTGGCAAACAACTGAGCATTTTGCAAAGCTACACCCGCTTGAATGTTAAATGCTTCCATAAATTCTTCATCATTTCTATCAAAACTAGCTTGGAAGCAATCAGGAGCATTCGGCCAAGAGTCTGGATTATAAGCAGGAAAATCCCCAACTTTCTTTTTATTAACTAATTGGGTAACACCAATCAATTCTTGATCACTATTAAATATTGGCATACACAGCAAGCTACAGGTGCGATAGCCATTACTTTGATCCATTTTTTGAGCCGTTCCTGAATCAGAATGCTCATATAAATCAAAGGGAATATTTACTTTTTTGCCAGATGCAGCAACAATACCAACAAAGCCTTGTCCCATAGGTACGCGCAACTCTTTAGCGACACCATTATCTTGATAAATTTTTGTCCATAAATCATGGCGATCGCGGTCTATTAACCACAGTGTACTGCGGTCAGCGTTCATCAACTCTTTCGCCTCATTCATCACCCGTTTCAGAGTTTCTTCTAAATCCAGTCCACTTTGACTCAGGGATTTAATCGCCTTCATTAATGCAGCGGCGGCTCGTTGTTTTTGAGTGGCAATATAGAAGGATCTAGATGATTCTAAAATCAGGCGAATTGAAGGAGCAAATTCTAGAAATACATTTTCATCAACTTCGGTAAAACCTCTAGTATCAATGCGTTCGTTGAGGGGATCATCAATATCATGAATGGGTTTTAACTTATTTAGTAATTGTACTACTGCCACTAACTTATCATCTGTATTTAACAGTGGCAATGCCAACATTGTATAAGTGTGGTAGCCATTTCTTTTGTCTTGTTCTTGAGCAAATATTGATCGGGGATCATCATAAAAATCAAAGGGAATACTAACCACCCGTTTGAAAGTAGCAACTTCACCGGCAATACCTTTATTAGCGGGAATCCGAATTTCTAAAGGGCGCTTACTTTTCCCTTCAGCTAGAATAGACCAAAGTTCTTGTTTCTCTTCATCTAATAAAAATATTGTTGTCCGATCTGCTCCCAATAATTCCCCCGTCTTGAGAGTAATCGAATGTAGCATTTCTTGGAGGATTGTCTCAAAACCTTGATAATCCAACATGGATAAGGTTTGGTTAACAACCTGTAATTTTTGCTCAACTTCTTGAACTACTTGTTTAAAAGTGTCTTTAGTCAAGGGAGCAAGAAATTGAGAAATCGTTCCTTTTTGTGTAGTTAAAGAAACTACATTACTAGAACTTCTTTGTTCTTTATTTTTTGGTTGGGGAGTAACATCAATAATAATATCTGTATTTACTTCAGAATTTGGTTCATTCACTGACATAACTATCGTCCAATATGGTATGATTTAGAATCTTGAAATAGTCAATGATAATATTTAAGACTTATTTTAAATCTTTTTGGTATCTATACTTATTTAAAATTAGGAAGATTTATCAATTGGCAATCATAGAATTGTCGCCACTTCCTCAAATATAATGATTAATTTAACAACAACACTAGCCGATTATTTGCAAATCTTGACATTCTAGCTTTAGGTATAAGAAAGTCAAGCAAGTTTAATTATAAGGTATAGTTGACAATTTATAACTACTAATTGTGCAGTTTATAGCATAGACACATTATGTCTACATTATGTCTAGTATTGTGCGACACAAAAGTATGATCTTAAATTTTAGTCAGGTGACTAGTACCGCTTCGCGGAAGTCAAAAGTCAAAAGTAATATGG
This sequence comes from Nostocales cyanobacterium ELA583, assembly GCA_037131225.1. Classification (GTDB taxonomy): domain Bacteria; phylum Cyanobacteriota; class Cyanobacteriia; order Cyanobacteriales; family Nostocaceae; genus Dolichospermum. The sequence goes on from JBAXRM010000241.1 coordinate 5,150, forward strand.
AATCAGTTTTTGGACGATTGAGAATGGTTCATTAACTCAAGCCGCAGTGTACTAGAGAGCAAATTACACAACTTGAGTATAAACCCTTTTAAACTAAAATATACTGACTTGTCCATTATTGCGAATATAAAGAGAGCGATAGGGAAGCGCTCCGTAGGAATCGCCTGGATAATCCTGACTATTAGGACGAATTTCCAAAACCAAAGTCCCAAAATTCGGTTTAGACACAACACCTTTGAGATATCTTCCTCTATCATCCCAAAACATTAGAGAAAATTCGTCCAGTTCTCCCCCTTTCCAGTCAAATTGTAATTTTCCTCCAGGTTTTAAAGTCGTTTTTCTTATTCCTGGTAATTGTTCTAATTTCACATCACCATAACTGCGATTCACGATTTTCACCCGGATATATTGTCCTGGGGTAAAATGAAGTGAGGCAGTTCCACAACGGGAAGCACAAGTCCCTGCTAATGTCAGTTTAGAATAAATTGGTATTAACAGTAAAGTTGTCATTAACAATGTGGCAGAAATCGCAAATCTCATATTCATATTTTTGCACCTTTGTTTATTATTTAAATATGCTGTAAAAATTCAACTTCAGGTAATAAGGGATCATTAACAATTCCCACACCAGCAAAACCCCAACGTTTGATCAAACCGCCGATTTGTGTACTAGCAAGAGATTCAACAGTTAAGCGGCTTGCTAAATCACCAGCATGAGTATTTAGATAACTCAGAGCCTCAAAATCTTCTTTAAACAACAATAAATATCCCGATATGGCATTATCATCAACACGGGCTGTGAGATATTTACCATCTGTTCGAGAACGAATAATATAATAAACCATTGGATAACTAATGACCAATAACTAAGAGGATGTTTTAAAAGTTTTCAAGGTATAAATTAACCCCTCTTGTAAACCTC
>JBAXRM010000242.1:0-6029 GCA_037131225.1 Nostocales cyanobacterium ELA583
TAGGGGGGGTTAGGTTTTTGGAGATTATTGGTTTTATTTAATACTTTATGGCTAATGCCACGCTATGCCTGATGCCTCCGGCACGCTACCGCAAACGGCACACTTCGTGAACGCTATCAAACACCCTCTTAACGCTTGATCCGCGTTGAAGATTTGAGAAAGATAATTCCCTCCTCTAGGGTATAACTATCTCTACCCCCTTCACTAAATTATAACCTATCATCAAATTATTTTTCACGATGTGAACACAGAAATTTGCTTGTTTTTATTTCCACTATTTTATTACCTGAGATAGTTGATTTTTGATTGCATAATCTTAGCAATTTCTATCTAAGGTCAGACTATGTTAGTCCTAACAAAAGGTGTAACACCGTGAACTCCTTACAGAGTCAAGATAATAATTCTACATATAACTTCAATAGTCCAACTACAGAAGATTTGCATATACTAGAAGCGAATGAGTTTCTTCCCCATATCGGTAAATGGATTCATATCGGTGGGGGGGTGATGATTACTATGTTTGTAGTTGCTGTAAGTCTCACATCTGTTCTCTATTACAACGTTACAGTCAAAGTCCCTGCAACTATCCGACCATTGGGAGAATTACGGTTAGTTGAATCTGCAATAACGGGAACTGTAAAAAAAATTGTAGTTAAAGAAGATCAGCTAGTAAAGAAGGGAGAAATTATTGCTTTTATTGATGATTCTCAACTGCAATCTCAAAAAAGACAACTACAAAATACTATCCAGCAAAATCAATTACAACTTATTCAAGTTGATGCTCAAATTAATCAAATCAATACGCAAATAATTTCTCAAATTAACTTAAATGACCGGACTATTATAGCTGCACAGGCTGAGTTAATTGGAACTGAACGCAACTTTAAAGATCAGCAAATTAAAGCTAGTACGGAAATGACACAAGCCAAAATAGCTATAAATTTAGCTCAGGAGCAACTAGCAAGATTACAACGAGAAAGGGTATTAATAGCCACTGTACAAGAAGCAGAAGCAGGTTTAAAGCTGGCTATGTTACAGCGCGATCGCTTACAAGGTATAGTAACATCAGGAGCAGTATCTCGCAGTTTAGTCGAGGAAAAAGAACAGGCTGTGAAATCGGCTCAAGCCAAATTAGAACAAGCTAAATCTGCTACTAAAAATCTTCAAGAAGAAAAAGAACAAGCCGTAAAATTAGCCCAAATAAACTTACAAAAAGCCAAAATTGCCGTTAATCCCAGCAATGCAACTGTCACAGTAGCCTTAGAAAGAATTAAGCAAGAAAAGTCTAGAGGTGAAGGTAATTTAGCTGCTTTAAAAAAAGAACGCGAACTATTAATTCAACAACGGTTAGAATTACAAAAACAACAAATTCGTACTCGTCAAGAATTACAACAGGTAGAAAATGAGTTGAATAAAAGTGTGATTCGCTCCCCAACTACTGGCACACTAATGCAACTTAAACTCCGCAACCCTGGACAGGTTGTACAACTCAGTGAGGCTCTTGCTCAAATTGCTCCTATTGATGCTCCTTTAATCATCAAAGCTCGCGTTTCGGCTAAAGATATTGACAAAGTAAAAACAGGTCAAGCAGTACAAATGCAAGTTTCCGCTTGTCCCTATCCAGATCATGGAACTCTCAAAGGAACTGTGAAAACAGTTGCAGCAGATGCTTTAGCAATGACACAAAATAATTCGATTAACAGTCCACCCCAGATAGCTACTTATGAAATCAATATTGAACCACAAAGTCTATTTTTAGGAAAAGACAACCATTTATGTTATCTCAAATCTGGTATGGAAGGCCGCGCTGATATTATTTCTCGTCGGGAAACTGTACTGCAATTTATTCTTAGAAAAAGTAAATTGATCACAGATTAAATAGATTATAGGATTACACAAAATTAAAATTTTTTATGCTGAATATCTTCAAGTCTGATCGAAATTATCAATGTACCTTACAGTTAAGTGAAGAAGACTGTGGAGCAGCTTGTTTAGTTTCTATTACTAAGCACTATGGACGTTTTTTAAGCATGATTAAAAGTCGAGAAGCTGTTGGTACTGGACAATTAGGAACAACATTATTAGGTTTAAAAAGAGGTTCAGAAAATCTCGGTTTTAATGCTAGAGCAGTGAAAGCTTCTCCCGAAATTGTAGACAGAATTACGGAAATTACATTACCTGCCATAATTCATTGGCAAGGCTATCATTGGGTAGTTTTATATGGTAAAAAAGGGAACAAATATGTTATTGCTGATCCTGCTGTTGGACTGCGTTATCTGACAAAAAAAGAACTAACTGATGCTTGGAATGGGGTAATGCTCTTATTAGAGCCAGATCCAGACCGCTTTTTTGAACAACTCCAAGAAGCATCAAAAGGGGGAATAACGCGCTTTTTTCGCCGTCTTGTCCCCTATCGTGGTTTGCTAAGTCAGGTTTTAATGATCAATGTTGTCCTGGGTTTACTAGCTTTGGGAACTCCGGTTTTAATTCAATTATTAACAGATGATGTTCTCGTGCGGGGAGATGTACAATTACTCACTGTTGTAGTTTCCGCAGTTGTCGTTATGAGTTTATTTAGTGGAGGATTGCAAGTATTTCAAGCCTTAATGATTTCTCATTTTGGACAAAGATTACAATTAGGTTTAGTTCTAGAATTTGGGCGAAAATTACTGCAATTACCTTTAAATTATTATGAATCTCGTCGCAGTGGTGAAATTACTAGCCGACTCCGCGATATTGGGGAAATTAACCAATTAGTATCACAAATTGTCATTGTTTTACCTAGCCAGTTTTTTATTGCTGTTATCTCTTTATGTTTAATGTTGTTTTATAGTTGGCAATTAACAACATTAGTTCTGTTAATCGCTGCCATAATGACTTTATCTACCTTACCTTTTTTACCAATTCTGCAACAAAAAACCCGCAGTCTCTTAGTTTTAGGAGCGGAAAATCAGGGTGTTTTAGTAGAAACATTTAAAGGCGCACAAGTAATTAAAACTACTAATGCTGCTCCTCAATTTTGGGATGAATTTCAAAGTCGGTTTGGTCGTCTAGCTAATCTGGCTTTTAGCACCGTGCAAATAGCAATTATTAACGGTACTATTTCTAAAATTCTATCTACAATTGGTGGTGTGATCTTGCTAGGATTTGGGAGTATGTTAGTAATTAAAGGAGATTTAAGTATTGGACAAATGTTAGCTTTTAATGCTTTACAAGTTAATGTTTTAGCTTTAATTAACTCATTAGTTGGCTTTGTTGATGAATATTTTCGTTCCCAAACAGCAGTTTCTCGATTATTAGAAGTAATTGATGCCACACCGGAAGTAGTAGGAGGAAGTCAAAAGCCAACGGCACAAATTTCTGGTGTAGCAGATATTAATTGTTCTCATTTACAATTTCACCATGCAGGTAGAGTTGACTTATTAGATGATTTTTCTCTTCAGATTCCAGGGGGGAAAGTCATTGCTTTAATTGGTAAATCAGGCTGTGGCAAAAGTACCTTAGCTAAATTATTGGCTGGGTTATATGTCCCTGATTCTGGTAATATTCGGATCGGTTTTTTCAATATCCAAGATATTGCTTTAGATTGTTACCGACAACAAGTGGTTTATGTTCCCCAAGAACCTCATTTTTGGAGTCGTTCAATTTTAGAAAACTTCCGGTTAGGAATACCTTCTATTTCCTTTGAAGACATTGTTCAAGCTTGCGATATAGCTGACGCAGATGTTTTTATCAGTCAATTACCTAATAAATATCAAACCGTATTAGGAGAGTTTGGTGCAAATCTTTCTGGAGGACAAAGACAACGATTAGCGATCGCTCGCGGAATTCTCACAAATCCACCTATACTTATTTTAGATGAGGCTACCGCTGGACTAGACCCCATGAGTGAAGCTAATGTTCTAGATCGTCTTTTGGAATATCGCACAGGTAAAACTACAATTTTAATTACCCACCGTCCTAGTGTTATTCAACGCGCTGATTGGATTGTTCTCATAGAAAAAGGTCAGGTACAAATTCAAGGAACTCCTGAGACATTTTTATCAAAACCCGGAGAACATTTACAGTTTTTAGCTGTATAAATCAATGTTTTCAAAGTTTTTATTTGTCTATTATCTAACCTCAACTAATTACTTATGCAAGGAGTAATAATATGCCTAAAAATTCTCAATTATTTAGATATCTTTCTGATTCCGAACAAGAATCGTGTGTTGGTGGGCAAATATTGCCCATGTTAGGTCTAGTCAATGAAGGTAAGTTATTCTTTCAGAAAACTGATCTAGAAACCGAAGGAAAAAGTGATTTAAATCTCGCTTCGGGTGATTCTACTTCACAAACTACCAAATATAAATTATCCCAAATTACCATAGCACTTTCTTTCACATTTGGATTGTTAATAAGTTGGTAATTTATTAACCCATTTTGTAAATAAATTCTTTTCATGAAATAGGCAAAATTAAATTTAAACATCTTTTTGTAGAGATAGTTTTACTTTCTTCTCTACATTTTCTTTTGCTTGATAATTTTAGCTATTTTCGTGAACACATATCATGATTGATTTGTACAGTGTATAAGTCATAATTACATAGAGAAATAAATATAGTTTCAAATAAAAATAAAAATAACTATAACCAAAGACTATTTAAGCTGAATAAATATATAACTAAGGAATCATTTTTTTTGATTTACTAATAGTTATAAAAGAAGCATAGGTATTATTTACCTATTCATAACTTGAGGCTAACAATCATGTCACATCAAATCATTCAATCTGAGTTAATCGTTGATTTATCGCTAGATGAACAAGAAATTCTCACTGGAGGACAGTGCAGTAAGAAAGAGGATGACGGTAATGAAGATAAACTTAACAGTTCTTCTTCTAATGATCAAGAAGATGGTTTAAATAAAAATGGTAGATCTAAATATCAATTCTTGGTCTATCGTCCCATAGTATACAAACCAAAGGTTTATATCCAAGCCTAATCACACCATCTCTTTTTACTTATTCTATGATTCATAAATAACTTTGATGAGTTGACAAGCAGCAACTTTAAAATGTTCAAAGTTATAACCATAATTTTGCACCCATCAAAGTATGTAAATATCATGGGTGCATCTTTATTTGCAAAAATTTAAGTAAGATCATTTAAACATGAAATAGTCTTAAATGCTTGTTACAACATTATTTTTATATAAAGGTATGAATAGTCCCAAAGAAATAAAAATATTTTTATTATATATAACTCAGGGATAATTCTAATTTCATAAAACATAGTTATAAATAAATATAAGATAAGGTGATACACCAAAGAGATTACTTGATTCAAATATCCCAACTTTAAACTATTAATTGAGGCTAACAATCATGTTCAATCAAAACATTAAATCTGATTTACTCATGGAGTTATCAGCAGAAGAACAACAACTTTTGGCTGGAGGATGTTACCAGTCACCCCCTCCCTGTTGTTGTAGACCTAAAAAATGTGGCGAAGACTATTCAAGATATGAGCAACCTATGCGCTATTCCAGAGAAAATAGCTATCCTCAAGGTCAGGAAAATTAGGTAATTAATCCTTTTCTCAATAGCCAAAATAGATATTTTGGCTATCTTTAATAGTTTTTATTCTTCAACCTTTTAGTTACAGGGTGAGGAGAAATTTTCAGACGAATTGCTTGATATACTAAAAATGGTTAAGAACTTTACTTTTTCTGACGAAAAAATTCAGTTCAAAGCGTTCAAAGCCTCTCCAATCATAAAAGCTGCTCCTTTTCCCTCCCTTGTAGGGGAGGGTCAGGGAGGGGTGCGGGGAGAGGTTTACCAGAGGGGTAAAATTTTAAGCCATTTGCAGTATATAGCGGTTCTTGGTTGAGTGAAATACAAGAACCCCACCCCCAACCCCCTCCCCGCAAGCGAGGAGGGGGCTTATACTCAAAACGGCTAGAACTTGGACTTTTTTATAATACAACAAACAGTCTCAAAGCCTCTCCAATCATAAAAGCTGCTCCTTTTCCCTCCCTTGTAGGGGAGG
>JBAXRM010000243.1:0-5936 GCA_037131225.1 Nostocales cyanobacterium ELA583
TCTGAACATAATCCTACTCGGTGAGATAAAATTAGATGAGTTTCTAATTCATTAAGGTGCATCTGAATCTATTAACAGAATTAGTTGACAAAATTCAAGAATTTTTAAATAAACAGTAATTCTGGTGAATACTCAACACATAACTGGACAATTTTATCCAAATGAAAATGATGGACTAACTCTGTTAAAGCTTAATACTCTTCCTAATCTAAGTAGGTGAGCATTAAAAACTGTCGTTATGAAAAGGCAAAAGGCAAGAGGCAAAAGGCAATAGGGAAGAGGTTTTAGGTAATTTTACTTTTCTTTACACAGATTGGTTTTATTGTGTTCATCTACTTACTATCGTTTAGATATTCAGCTTTGACTCCTTTATAGCGGTTCTCGGTTAAGTGAGATACAAGAACCCCACTCCCAACCCCTGACAGGTGTAGGTTTTTTACATTGTCTTGAGGGCAAGACTTGGAGGACAAGGGAGGAAAACCGGACAAGAAATGGATGATTGGTCATAAAACAAACCATAAATTGGGTATTTTATGGATAAAATCCTCCTTGTCTAATATCCCTCCTTGTCTTCCTGGTCTTGCCTTTACAGAGAATATTAAAAACCTACACCTGTCAGGAGGTTGGGGGTGGGGTGATTATATCTCACGGCAATAATACCTTAACCATCATTCTCTATCACTTGGAGAATTTTCAAATATAACTCTTCCACTCGCTTTGCTGCTAATTTACCACTAGCAGCATAGTGATTCAACCCAGGAGAACCATTAACTTCAATCAGCGTATAATCTACCATAGGCATAGTGATATCATCAGTGAGTATATCTACCCCAGCTAATCTGAGTCCGATATCTTTAGTAATATTAATTGCTAATTTCTGAAAATCAGGATGAATAGTTTCAGAAAAATCTACTGCTTCACCTCCACTGGATAAATTAGCACTATCCAAAAGATAGACAATATTATTATTAGGAATCATACTATCCCAATCAAGACTTTGTGTTTGTAATTTTTGGTAAATGCGGAAATCATCAAATTTAATCACATTTTTTCTCCCCATACGCACAAATTTTTCCTGTTTTTGTTGCAGCAATTCTAAAACATTAGAAATCCCATCACCAACAACAAACAAAGGAATTCTTTGATAAGCCGTAATCACCTCATCACCTAAAACAACAATTCTATAGTCATGACCACTATAAAATTTTTCGACAATCAATCCTGATTTAATTTGGAAGATTTTATTAGCCACATCATAATATTCTGCCTGATTATATACCTTAGTCACCAATGTGCCTTGACTAAGATTCAAGGGTTTCACAATCACTGGAAATCCCATTGATTGTGCATACTTAAATCCATCATCAATATTTCGAGGATGAGCTATTTTCGCACACATTTGATCACTAAAAAATGTCTTTCCTTCTGTCACTCGATATCCAAACTGTTTCAAGAAAAAATTACTATAGGCTTTATCTTTAGCTAATTCGGCTGAAGCAAAACCGTTAATATTCAATTTGGCATGACTAAAAACTGACTTTTTACCATTTTTAAAAGTAATATGTCCCACAAATTCATATTCTGGTTCAACTAAAACTACAGCACCTATTTGCAATGCTACTTTTTGGATGATTGATGTGATTGACATTGTTATTTTTTAAGATTATCTCAAAATTACACGGAAACAGTATGGCAATATTTGTAAATATTTTCCAGTCACAAACCTCAGATTATTAAAATTAGGTATGGATTGTACAATCAAATTTTTCTTTCTATAGTTCTTGAATAATAGTAAGTCTTGTAGGGTAGGCAATGCCCACATTACCTATATTCCAAAAATCAGATAGAAATCTTACTTATATCTTTAAACACTCTTTTGCCCAGTAAATACTCATTAGAATCACATAAAACTAAACATTCTTAAAAGATAAGTTGTTGCATCACCTATTGACAATTTTAAAAATATGTAATAACAAGGTGGCAGCATCAATAAAAGACGCTAGTACCGCTTCGCGGAAGTCAAAAGTCAAAAATCAAAAGTCAAAAGTAATATGGAATCAGCTTTTGGACGATTGAGAATGGTTCATGAACTTACGCCGCAGTGGGCTAGTACATCTTTGGTTTAATAGACATACTAACGCCCTTTACTCAAGTTCATACGCATAAAATAATCATGCCACAAAATACGGATTACAAAAATATCACTTCAGAAAATCAAGAGCTATCCACGGTAAAAGAAGATAACGCCTACAAAAAAAGGCTGAATGGTTGGGCAGTAGCCCGTATAGTTACCGAACAGGAAAAAGTAATTGTTTCCCGGTTTCGTAGTCGTTCTGATGCCGAAGGCTATATTCAGCACATCCGTCAGATGATTCCTGATACTGTTTTTGAGCTTTTCTTTGATTGCCAACGTCAAGAAGCTGCAACGTAAAATTTACAAAAGGCAAGAGGCAAGAGGCAAGATAAATATTCTCCTCACACTCTCAATCCCTCTCCCAATTGCTAACTTACACAGCAGCCAGCAGCCCATTGTGCTTGAGTAAAGCCTTGGTACTGGGTTCTCGTCCCCGGAAGGTTTTAAAAACATCCATTGGATGCTGACTGCCACCTAGCGCTAACACCGTATCTCGGTAACGTCTGCCAATAGCATGGATTGCCACCTCATCTTCTAAGCCCGCTTCTTCAAAAGCAGCAAAAACATCAGCGCTGAGAACTTCAGCCCATTTATAGCCATAGTATCCAGCGGCATAACCTCCCTCAAAAATATGACCGAAAGCACACAAAAACGCATCCTCAGGCAATGGTGGTAACACAGTGGTTAACTTAGCAATCCGGTGTCGGACATCTGTCACCGTTTCCTGACTATTGGGAGAATAGCGGTAGTGCAATTCCAAATCAACACTACTAAAATCCAGTTGCCGTAACATAGTTGAACCACTCATATAATTACGTGCTGCCAACAATTTTTGGTAATAATGCTCCGGTAATGCTTCTCCTGTTTCATAATGTTTCGCCATGCCAAACAAGGTCTGGCGGTCATAACACCAGTTTTCCATAAACTGGCTCGGTAATTCCACCGCATCCCATTCAACATTATTAATACCTGCTGCCCCCAAATAATCCACCTTAGTCAGCATATGATGTAAGCCATGTCCAAATTCATGGAACAATGTCTCAACCTCATCAAAAGCCATCAAACTAGGATGTCCATCTACAGGGGGAGTTTGGTTACAAACTAAATAAGCTACAGGTAGCCGAACAGTTGTTACACCATTTTCTATGACTTTGCTACGGTGGATACAAGCATCCATCCAAGCACCACCACGTTTTTCTGCGGGACGACTGTAAGCATCTAAGTAAAAGTAGGCAATGGGTTTACCATATTTATCAGCAATTTGGAAATAACGCACGTCCTCATGCCATGTTGGGGCTTGGCCATCAGCAGGTGTCACTGTTACACCAAAAAGCCTTTTGACTAGCCCAAATAGCCCATCTAGCACTTGAGGAAGAGGAAAATAGGGAAGCAACTCCTCAGCCGTAAAGGCAAATTTTTCTTCCCGTTGACGTTCAGCCCAAAAGCTAATATCCCAATGTTGCAAATTTTCTGCTTCTATTGCTGCCTTCGCTTTAGCAAAGGCTTTCAGTTTCTCTAAATCTTTAACAGCAGCACTATAACTAGCTTGACGAAGTTCTTCTAATAGCTTTTCAACAGATGGAACATCTTTGGCCATTTTACTAGCTAAACTCAGTTCAGCAAAGGTTTCAAAGCCAATTAATTTCGCTAATTCTTGCCGTAATTCTAAAATACGGATAATTAAAGGGTTATTATCTAATTCTCCAGAAGATGCGCGGGTAATATAAGATTTATACAGCTTTTCTCGTAAATCCCGCCGGGTACTGTGTTGCATGAACGGGAAATAGCTAGGAAAATCTAAAGTAATATGCCAGGGTCCATTTTCTGGTGTGGCATTCTCTTCTCCAGCAGCACGGGCAACTTGGGCTGCAAGACTCAACAAGCTACTTGGTAAGCCATCAATTTCATGCTGGGTGGTGAGAACTAAAATAAAGCCCTTAGTCGCATCTAGAACGTGATTAGCAAACCTAGTTGCTAGTTCGGCTAATTCCATCTGGATAATATTAAAACGTTCTCTATCTTTTCCTTCTAGTCCGACACCAGACAATTCTGCATCCCGAATTGCAGCTTTAATAATTCGCTGTTGGGCTAAATCTAAAGTTTCCCAAATCAGGCTATTACGAATTGCTTTGAAAGCATTATAAATAGGTTTACTTTGACCCAAGATATTCATAAATTGAACTACTTGCGGCTGTACCTTTTCGTAGGCAATACGTAGTTCTGAACTATTTTTTACACCCATTAAATGATTTAGTATTCCCCAACTCCAATTTAGTCTTTCTGTCAATTTTTCTAGAGGTTCTACTAAACCGCTCCAAGTAGGCTCTATATTTGCCTCTATGTCAGCTAACTCTTTTTCAAGTTCTGCTAACAAGTAACTAAAAGCCGGTTCGACTTCCTCTGATTTAATAGCCGCAAACACGGGTAAACCACAGCTTTGAAGTAGGGGATTCTGAAAAATAGTAGCAGTTGCACGCATGGTAGTGAATTAGTAGCCGATACGGTGGAAACAATCATTGATTTTTCTTTATATAACTAATAATGTAACGTTGCGACAAAATTTCGCATTGCTAGAATGGCAATCTTACTAAACAGAATAGAGAAATTAGGAGCCTAATATCAATTGAGTATGTTTTTATACAATGAATGATTAAGTCTCTTTCTGTTTCTATGCCAGTTATATAAAAAGTTGATTCTGATAGCGTAGCGTAGTGTGGAGTAAACCATACTCTTACAACCTTTAACTACTGAATTTGTTTTTGATAGCTAAGGCACATCATACATAAGCTAAAAGTAGGATTGTAGCCATTATTTTCCCAAAAATTATTTTTATTTTGTCGAATTTTGTGGTGATAATCAATTTTGACTACTTAATTAAAGTTATGAAATTTTTACTTTCTGTCTTGCTCACACCTGCGGTAGTTTTATTGAGTTCTAGTCATGTACTAGCAGCAATTAAAACTAAAACAATTGAGTACAAGCAAGGAAATACTGTATTGGAAGGATATCTTGCTTATGATGATGCTATTAAAGTCAAGCGTCCGGGTGTATTAGTAGTTCATGAATGGAATGGTTTACAGTCTTATGCCAAAAAACGCACTGAACAGTTAGCTAAATTGGGATATGTAGCTTTTGCAGCCGATATTTATGGTAAAGGTATCAGACCAAAAAACATCGAAGAATCAGGCAAACAAGCAACTATTTATCGTCAAGATCGGAAATTACTCCGGGAACGGGTAAAAGCTGGATTACAAGTTCTACAACAATATTCTCTGACTGACTCTAAACGTATTGCTGCAATCGGTTACTGTTTCGGTGGTGGTACAGTTTTAGAATTAGCCCGCAGTGGTGCAAACATTGCGGGTGTAGTCAGTTTTCATGGGAGCCTAGATACACCAGACCCTAATGATGCTAAAAATATTAAAGCTAAGGTATTAGTATTGCATGGCGCAGATGATCCTTTTGTCCCAGAACAGCAAGTACAAGCTTTTGAAAGAGAAATGCGTTTAGGTAATGTCAATTGGCAATTAATATCCTATGGTGGTGCGCTTCATGCTTTTACTAACCCAGAAGCTAAAAATAACCCTAAAGGAGCATTATATAACGCTAGTGCTGATCAACGTTCTTGGCAAGCTATGCGACAGTTTTTTGCAGAAATATTTGGTAAGTAATATAGCAGGAGTCAGGAGTCAGGAGTCAGGAGTCAGGAGTCAGGAGTCAGGAGTCAGGAGTCAGGATTCACCGAGTCACCGAGTCAGGATTCACCGAGTCAGGATTCACCGAGTCACCGAGTCAGGATTCA
>JBAXRM010000244.1:0-5611 GCA_037131225.1 Nostocales cyanobacterium ELA583
TAATGACCACAGCGGTTAAAACCGCTCGTGTCGCTTCCCTCTCAGGGCTGAAGCCACTGAGTTTCCCACTTACCGCGAGGTCTTATGACATCCCGTAGTCAAATTGTTGGATACATCGTCGAACGTTTTATATTTAATTGCACCTAGCTACTTATCAATATTAAACTAATTTTGGACTAAAATGTCGTAATCTTCCGGCTATTTTTGGTGATTCTGAATAGAATAAACTTTATTAAGGCATAATCTCCGAAGGATCGCATTTCTGGGATAGAGTGAAGAGCGATACCTTCTATGAGCTTTGCTATCACATTTTGGATGTAAAATTAAGGATTTTAGAAGTTTTAGCACTCCCAAATCCTTAATTATTTAATAATAGATGAAACTAACGCTATGCTGGTGGTAATCTTGGTCTACCTGTAGTAATTGCATAGTTAATTACTAACAATTGCAACCATAATCCGGGAAAGCGATTTTCTAACCAAGATTGATTCCATTTCAAGAACTGCGGAAACCATGCCGTCAAAATAACACTAACTAAAGCATGACGCGCAAAGCTCACATAATTACCAACCCAACGTAATAAATCTTGCCAACCAGCTAATTGCCAAATCCACAATAATAAAGCCGGATTTTTCATAGCTGCTTTCAAAGCTAGACGGTTAAAAGTGAACCAATCACAACGATCTTTAATGAAATCATCAGTAACTTTCGGGGTTTCATCTGTTAACAACCCAAAGAAAGTATTCAGCATTGAATTTATCATTTGGGGGGCGATAAATTTGCCAGTGGGAACCATCATTCCCTTAGAAAATAACCACATTACAGCCACATTACTTTGGTAAGCACTAATTTTATTTAAGTGTTGCTGACTCAATAAATCATGTTTCAGGGCAGTATTTAACAAAGTGGTTAATCTATCTAAATTGCGGACTAAAGACCCAAAACCAGTAAAAACTAGAGGAGATTGCAGAGAAGCAGCATCACCAATAGCAATTAATCTATCAACTGCAATTGTGCGATCGCTACTATTTGTACTAAAATGTCCGGGTATATAGCCAAAAGTTGGTTTTCTCCAGACTAATTTATCTAGATCACAACGCCGATACTCCGGTAAAATCGTGAAAAAATCCTCATACATTTCCAACAAAGAACCAGGATTTTTCTCATTCACCTCATGATAGTGAAATAGATAGATAGTTAATTCTTCCCCAACACCAGGAAACAACTCCCAAATCAACTGTCTGCCCCTGGAAATATCCCCATGACTGTAGAGAACATCCCCATATTCAGAATCCCAAACCCCAGGCTCAAAACCCTTTTCAATCACTGCTCCCACCGTTGGACAAACACTATCAAAAGCTCTACCACCATTTAATTGCCAAGCAATTGGTGAAGCCGTTCCCATTGCATCTATTAATAACCGTCCACTCACTTGCTGTTCATTACCAGTAGGTAAATGTTTGACATGAATCCTCACCTCTGTAGCACTAATATTCACTTGAGAAAATTCCGTTTCATCCCAAATATCACCACCAGCAGCTTTAAGTTTTTGCCCACATAATGCCAATAACTTTTCCGAATTTAAAGCTATATTCAGGACGGTAGGAGTATGAAGCACGGACGATTTTAACTTAGTAGGATTATTCCCATCAAAAAACTTATTGAAACCGTCTTTATATTCCCTGGCAATAATTTCTGCCAATTCAGCATTTGTCAACAAACCCAAATTGATTAAACTTTGGATTTCATCACGAGAAATATTCCATTCCCGGTTCATTTTGCCAAAAGGTAATCTTTCCACCAACAGCACCTTATAGCCCAATTTGGCCATGACTGCGGCATGAATTGACCCCAAAGCACCACCAATATAAATGAGGTCATACTCAGGACTAGCAACAGGGGAGAGGACAGGCGATTTTTCCTGACTATTCTCTTGATAAAATACCACTTGACGAGGCTTTTGCGGATTTCTCACCCCTTCTCGCCACCTTTGTTCCCACCAGTAAGCCCGCTTGAGGTCATATTCCCCATTGGGCATTTTCTGAAAATACTTGACAGTTAGAGGATAATAAGATTCTAGCTCTGCGAAAATTGATTTTTGGACATCAATCACAGGTAATTCTGGATAGCAATTGGGAAAACGACTTCTAATTTCCTTCCTCAGATATTGGAGAATGCGTCCCTCTTGCGGAAAAGGTTGATCTCCCCAACGGAATACTTTCAAATAAGTTGTCCGCTGCACCGACCACACAAATACAGACAGTTCTGTGCCACCAGAAGTGGAATTTTTAATCGGGCTTCTCAACCGAAAACCATCTGGAGTGATTAATTTTTGTCCATTTTCGACAATAAAATCTGTTTGTAGCCATTTGCTTACGGATACTGTATCGGGCGTAGGAATTTCTAAATAAAGAAGTTCTTGCATATTGTTCTGATATCTCATAATGAATCTACTCACTCAGACAGATTAAAAAAAAGCAGAAATTAGGTTAAACTCTGCGCTAATTAGCTTCATAAAGATTCCATAAAGAATTTTAATGATTTATCAATTTTATTGTTCATGTTGTAAATTTCATAAACCCATGCCATGAATTATCCTATCCCAGACAGTCCCCAAGAAATATCTGCACTAAGAAAACAGCCAGTTGATGAAGAATTAGTGGCTGCGGTAATTGCTGGTGTAGTTAAAGTTGTTCGCGCTCAGGGTCAGTCTTTAGATCAATTAACTACCCAAGTGTTAGCAGATGACCAAATGTTAGATAGACAACAAAGACGCTGGTTAAGTCAGTTGGTTGCTCAAGCATGGGAAAATTTTCCCTAATTCTCTGACAATGTACAAGCATGGAGGCGACAGAAAACTTCCACCCACCCCTGTCCACCGCCCAAACCTAAACCACCCACCCTCATACCCAAATGCTACAGGGAGGTGTGCTGTGGGATGCTCTTTAGTTGTTGTCTTGTCAAAAGTAATATTTTTGGAATATAACCACTTTCCTTCTTTCCTCCATCCTACTGCGTCACCAAAAGACTGCCAAATTTTATCGTCGTACTTTTTCGTTCCTCCTAAACGTTGATCAATTTTTTTCTGGAAAAACCAAATCGTCACTGTATTGCGTCCACAAATTATCAATAGTACAGAAGTCCTCGCAGAGGAAACTATTAATACTTCTAGTGTCTAAGTAACCTTCTTTTTCTCGCTTTGTAATTGCTAACATTATCCGCGCTGTTTCTTCATCTGCTTCTTTCCATTTTCTGGTTGCGAGTAAGTTATACAATTTTTTGTAGTCTATTTCCCGATGTAAAAGTCGCCGTTCATGGACACATTCTAATGCTTGTCCAATTTGATCAATATACTGCAAGGCTTCTGATTCTGATAAGAAGCTATTTTGACTAAAATAGTTCTCAACATATAGTTCTAAATTATCCCCGTAAATATGTTCCATGACGATCGCTTGAAGACCATCTTCGAGAAAAGTGTCATAGACTTGGATAATATGGGGATGATAGCATTTAGCTAAATCTAATGCTTCTCGGCGAAACTTCTTTTGTCTTTCTGTAAAGTCTGGTTTTTGTTGTTGTTCTCGGTTGAGGGTTTTAATCACTACCAGAGCCACCACCAATGACTTTTTGAATAATATACTGTCCGTTTTGTAATTTGGTATTACGTGTCCAGACTTGCATGGTAATTTTAAGGACTATTTTTATCCAGTATATATTATTCAACTCATATTCCACATTGTCAAATGTCATACAATAGTACAGCAGAATTCAGGAGTCAGGAGTCAGAAGTAAAACTGGCTTGCTATCTGGCTTTGAATTTTAGATTCTGCACCTCATTAATCTGCTATCTGCTGTATTTTAAAAAATATTACGAAATTTTTCTGGTCTTTGTGTATTAATACATACTCGCTGGACTTTTAACGTTTCTTCTAAATGGTGTAGCAATTACTAGGTTACGCTTCACTATCACTCCACATTCAGATATAATTTATGCTGGAATCTAAAATTAATATTGCAAAAACTACCTAAAGTTATGAAATAAAGGTTATTTAAAGAAGTCCAGATAGGGTTGACGCAAACTGTGACTTTAGTTTTCTTTAATTTTTTCTTAACCCTGAATTATTTACTTCTTAAACAATCTGAGATAAATTTACTCTGTAGTCAAAGCTTTAGTCATTCTTTTTAAATCTCAAGAAAACTAAAATCCTCATAGGGGAATAAGCAACAACAAATCTCTAATTGCAAACAGGGAAACATTCAAATGCAATAATTTTAATAACAATGATAAACTTTTGTAGAAACTTTCCTTTGAAGATTTCCCCTGAGTTTATTAGCGTTCTTTAATAAAAATAAGTAACCAAATTTAAACCAGTATCTACTAATTTTTGAACAGGAGACTTACAATGGCAACAACATTTGTACCAGCAGGCAGCACGAATTACACCCTACTTGGTACGGCAGAAGATGATATTCTTGATGCCTTAACTGGAGGGGGAAACAATATCCTTCAAGGTGGTGACGGGAATGATGAGTTATTTGCCTATACTAATGATAAACTCTTTGGAGAAGCAGGAAATGATGAACTCCACTCTGAGGGTAATGGTGGCAATGCCTTAGATGGTGGAGATGGTAATGATATTATTTTTGCTGACCGTAATGATACTATTTTAGGCGGCGCAGGTGATGACACAATTTTTGGTAATCGCGGTGGCAATACTTTAACTGGTGGCACGGGTAAAGATACATTCTGGCTGGCTAATGCCGAATATCCCAGCAGTCCAAATATCATTACAGACTTTAATCCCGCAGAAGATCACTTACAAATTGCTCTTGATGGCATTACATTAGATAAACTCAGTTTTGTAGCCCAAGGAAATGACACCCTAATTAGTGCCGATAGTAAGCAATTGGCTATTCTTAAAAATCAAAATTATGAATTACCAATATTTACCATTACTTCAAATTCAGCTACAGAAGGAAGTGCAATCAATTTTACTGTCACCCGCACAGGAGATAAGCAAACTACTCGAAGTGTAACTGTCTCTACAGCTATCAATGCAGATGATACAGCTAGTGCCAGTGACTTAACTGCAAATACTCAAACTCTCACATTTGCACCAGGTGAAACTAGCAAAACTTTTACTGTCCAAACAACTCAAGATAGCCTATTTGAAGGCAATGAGACTTTCACTGTTAGTTTAAGCAATCCTAATAATGGTGCGGTTGTTAGTTCAACAAATGGTACAGCTAAGGGAACAATTAACAATGATGATGCTGCACCCATATTTAGCATTGCTGCTGCTTCAGCGACAGAAGGAAGTGCAGTTAATTTCACTGTTACCCGCACAGGAGATGCTCAGTCTAACCAAAGCGTAACTGTAGCTACTTCTATTGCGACAGATGATACAGCTAGTGCCAGTGACTTAACTGCAAATACTCAAACTCTCACATTTGCACCAGGTGAAACTAGCAAAACTTTTACTGTCCAAACAACTCAAGATAGCCTATTTGAAGGCAATGAGACTTTCACTGTTAGTTTAAGCAATCCTAATAATGGTGCGGTTGTTAGTTCAACAAATGGTACAGCTAAGGGAACAATTAACAATGATGA
>JBAXRM010000245.1:0-5609 GCA_037131225.1 Nostocales cyanobacterium ELA583
ACGGTTAGGAACTTTACTTTTTTCTGACGAAAAAATTCATTTCAAAGCCTCTCCCTGTTCACGGGGAGAGGTTTACCAGAGGGGTAAAGTTTTAAGCCATTTGCACATAATCTAAAACTAAAAAATTGATAAACAATGATTTGTTGGGTTGCGCTGTCGCTTAACCCAACCTACAAAATACACAGCAATTTATTGACAAACTTGGTTATTACCATCTTGATCTTTTGTCATACCCAGACGGTAACATAAAGCCTGAAACGTAGTGCTATTGTGGCCAATATCAACAGTTCCTTCTATTAATGGTGCTTGCTGATTACCTATGCTAGTAACAATAGGTAAAGCTACTTTTTTAATATTACTTGTACTAGCTAAAAGGGGTTTACTAAAATCAACATTTGACCGATATACCCGCACTGCTAGACGATAACCACTGGTTTTTGTGTGAATACCAGCAACTATGATGGGCATAGCTTGAATATAAAACTCATCAAATGGATTTGTAGAGTCTGTTTGACAAGCTGAATCACTAGCTATGCAAATATTTCCATCTTTTTTTAAGAGATACAAATTCGCATCTGCATCAGTTTTACTGGTAGGAACTGGCATTTGTGTAGTGCTAATTAAATAGTCTGCCGATGTTCTCAGCGTTGCTGAGTCTAAAGAAATTTTTTTACTGGGTGTTGTTCTTGAACCAGTGACAATTGAACCAGTTTTGACACCATCAATAAAAGTATTAGCAGCCTGAGTTGCTTTTTCTATCCGCCGGGATTGGATACGAATTGATGTTGATATGACTAAAATGGGGGTGATAGATGCTAAGAGAATAGCAACGACAACTATAGCTATGAGTGACTCAATAATCGTAAAACCAGAATCACTGGAAAATGATGTTTCTACTTGTGGTTTGGGTTTCATATTTGACAGGTAGAAGGACGTTGAGTTTTATCTTCTATGGCATAGGTAGTAACGGTAGCAGTAGTTTTAGCACATAATAAAGTCTGTACCCATTTGTCATCTTTACTAACTTCCCGGAAATACTCATCTGGCAAATCGGGTGATGTGAGTACCAATTTACTAGCGAATCTGTCAGCAGATTGTGATAACAGGGCGACATCATAACCCCAGTCTCTAGTAGGAGGAAGATAACCAGTAGCTGCACCACTATCATTGTTAATAGGATAAGTAATGCTACTAGCTTTGACATTTACGTTATATGTTCCTGTCGCATAAACACTCTTTTTTAACTGGATAAAAGAGCCAAAAATCTTTGCTGTTTTTTGACCACTAGAGGATGCCCAATTTTCCATAAATCGGGTAAAGTTTTGTAACCCACCATTATCTTCTGTTGGTCGGGCTGGACTATCTCCAGCGGCAATAATTAAGTTAAAAGTCGTGTCTGCTAATACTGATTGCAACCAATTTTTAGTATTATTTGTACTGCTGATGACTGTGGTGTTATTGGGGTCAGTCTCAGTGGCAAAAGGTTTTTGGATTTGTAAAACAGGTTCAAATACACCACTACTATTAGGTAGCAACCAAGGTATGAGCAATGTAGGGGTGACTTTGTTGGCTAAAGTTGCTCCACCTATGGGAAATTCCTCTAGTTTGTTACTACTCCCTTTACCGTAAAGAGTCAGAGGAGTAATCAGTAAAGTAGTATTAATATCGCGTTTAAAAGCCAGCCTCTTAAAGGGTAATGCGTTCCAACCATTATCAGGGTTTGTACCGATGAATCCTGTTTTAATAAGATTGGTTGCTGAACCGATACCATCTTCTCGCCAACTATTCTGGCCATTAAATTTGTATTCATTGAGAGCCACATTAGTCATTGACCAGCGTCTAGTCTTAACAGCGCATTGAGCAGCAGTATCTGTGGCACTACAAAAACATTCTTCCTTAACTGTGGAAGTACAAATTTCATAAGCATATTCTCTGGCTGGAATCATTCTCACCAGTGGGGTTACAAAGTTATTCACATAGGAACTACCCTGATATCCTGTTGTTACTGGATCAAAATCTTTCGGAAACCCAGTATTACTTGTACTTGTATCACCCCATGTACCATTTGCACCCAAGAAATTAACTGCTGAAAACCCTGATGGGGGCGTACCAACTAAGCTATTATTCCAGTCATAGTCACCTTCATCACGGAAACCCTCTCGAAAGTTGCCAGAAAGCAAGGTGACAGCATCACCCAACACTGTCGCAGGTCGCCATTCATCCCCTGTGGAACAGGATGCACTAGGATCACCATTCCGACAGCCAAAGTCAGCATTAGCAGTAGTTCGCTTATAGAAGTCCGTGCCAGCAACGTCAGTAAATTCCTCTTGAGTGTGGAGATTAAAGTTACCTTTAACATATACAGGTAAATTACTGGCTAAAATTAAACCTTTTTCTTCTTCTCGGTAAGCGTTTGTTGTTCCCCGTCCCAACTTACTGCCATTGATGAGCATAATCCCATTGGGACGACGAGTAGAATCTAGGATGTAGTCAACAGGACTAACTGATTTTTGCGCCTCTGTTTGTACCCCTAAAGCCCCCGCACTGGCATCTGGCAAGGCATCATTACGAGTTGCGTAAATAATCCCGCTATTGGGTAATAAATATTCTTGAGATGGGGAGGAAGTACCAATGGTTGTTGTCCGCAGTTGGTTCAGGTCTAAAACAGTAGCCCGAATTTCTAGGGGTTGTCTGTCTATGATTGGATAATCATAGGTGGTGTTGTTAGATAAACTATTGCGAACAATCTCTCTGGAGTCCAATAATGATGTTTCGTAAATCGCACCATGAGGAATCACGGTATTACTGGGACTAATACTACTATCCAGAATCTGTAGGGCGCAGATTTGAGCATCAATTGCAGACTGTTCAGAAATGGTGCGGTTGGCTGTTTTTACTAATGCTTTGGCCAATAATCCATCATCTATTAATCGCCCGTTGGGATAGGTTAATTGAGATAGATAGTTTAAGACTGTGGCATAATGACTCTCACCTTTGGCAGATGTCGGTGCAGGGTAGACTATGCCACTATTAGATAAACCATCGGCGGCAGCATTCCAGGGCAATCCGGTGATGTTTTTGGCGGTAGTGCTGTTGGTAGGAATATAAAAACTACTCACACAGGCTATAGGGGTTGGTTTTTGGGCGTTGTAGTTAGTAGATTTGTAGTGATAAACTGCTGTAGCCCGCATTTTCAAATATGGTGTATTAGCATTGGCAATTTCCCGCCATTGGTATGTGATTGAGGGATCATACAGAGAATATGGTGTGATGGTTTTTGTAGTGGGTGCAGTCCCAGGAAATGGCAGAGTATCTGGCCATATTTCCTTGACTGTGCTGTTGACTGTAGTTGTGGTATCACTTGCACTCAGATAAACTCCTGCACCTGTAACAACTCGCAAGCCACCAACTGCTTCTGTAATATCTTGGGGAATTTTAGCTGCGTCTAATTCCCATGACCCATCTCTGTTTGTATCTCCTAAATTTGCTAATGTTGTTGTTTGTACTAGTGATTGTCTTGTTCGAGTTTTGCTTGTATCCCCTGCATTCCACTTAATGCCGCTAATTTCTTGTCTATCAGTAATCCCGTTCCCTAAAAATCCCTTTGACTGATTGCTGCTATTCCACCATAGTTCGGGAACATTATTTGCTGAAGATGCTGCTGGCGTTGTATCCCACCATATTTGCGGTAAGTTGTGACTAACTAAAATTCTGTCACCCAACATGGTTTCTATACCACTAATATTTTTCAGTGCTTGTGGTTCTGTTGCTTGTGGTTGTAAGGATGTACCAGTAATATTCAGAGCTAATGTACTGTAACCTGTTCCTGTTTTGCCATCACTTGGATCTGTAGCATACATCCATTTATCAATAGGACGCAATGTATCACCACTACCTTGAATTACTGTGCTAGGAAATGTCTCTGTCACACCAAAATTAACTTCTTGATTAGGGACGCGACGAGTCCGTTTTTGGAAATAAAGCTGTAATTGTTGGTGACGAATGGCATCAAATTCTGCTGTTGTGAAACTGGATAAACCTAAATCTTGTTTTTTCTGTTCAATCCCTTTTTTAACTTCTGTTGGATCACTACTGATAGTATTAGCAAATTGGGTTACAATCAGTTTATTGAGCCGATTCACATAAGCGAGGTTATTGTACATGAGGTTACTAGAATTGTCAGTAACTGATGCCTCCCATGTAGAAGTAGTAGGATCAGTATTTTTGCCTGTGAATAAATCTACTTTAGTTGTTGTCGTTCCTGCATTTTTAAAACCACCAGATCCTAAATTTCCTCCCACTATAATTTTAGAATTTTGAGCTTTGTAGTAACAGGATACTTTGCTACTAATTTGATATAATTGAACTTGACCAGAACCCCCAGTTAAAAAATTACTATTAGTAAAAATTCCCCCGTTGAGATTTAGGGACGTGTCGGGATTGATTTCTAGATCATCGTTATAAACAACAACGTTGCTGGTTGGTCTTTGGATGCGGTCTTGTTGATACTCTACAGCGGCAGAACCTTTACCACCTTGATATTTTTCATAGTTGGTAGTGTTACTAGGTGCGGTTGTGATTGGGACTGTGGCTGTATAAACAAAAAAAGATTTTTTAAACTCATTATTTTGTTTAATCCAACCTGTATTACCTACTAATATCGGCTTGGAATTTGTCGTACAATTAGTATCTGAAATCCCTTTGTCCATTGGTGAAGTTCTGGTTTCTAAAGGGTTTCTAGCTCGTGCATATTTACCACCACTATTCCTGGGAGTTCTCAATAAAATGCCATAGAGAGTATAACTATCAAATTTGCCATTGTTGTCAGTATCAACAGGAAATCTCCAAGCTGTATTCACTGTTTCTTGATCAGATAATGGTGTATTTATTGTTGGTTTTTCAATTACACCATTACCACTAATATCAAAGCTTATTTGCAGTTTGGTTTCGTCGCCAAAAGTATATTTGTTGATATTGTCTATGTTGTTTATATCATCAAAAACTTTAGATAATTCTTTGTCTGTCGGTGTGATTTTTGGTAATGATATATCCTGAAATAGTTTATTGATTTTCGCTCTACTGCGATCTATTGCGGAAATAGCAGCACTAAGAACAGCTTCGTTGATGCGAACATTGCTGGCATTTTTCGCTCGGTCAAAGGAACGTAACATAATAGTAGTAGTCAGTAATACTACTACGACTGATACCATTGCTACTGTGGGTAATACGAAACCTGCGGTTGCTACTTTTTGTTTTTTCGGAGTGCCAAAAACATTTCGCAGTAACCAAATAAGTTGTTTTTTTATGTTTGCTAAAAACCGCCGAATCAATTTTGTGACGATTTTTGATAGGTGACGCTTTCGAGACATTGAAAATAATTCTGTAAGCTGAGAAATGGGAATTATGACTATGTTGGGTATTGTATCTACATAGCGGCAGTTTTATAAGAGTTTATTTAAATATCTATCTAAAGAAATAGGAAATATGCATACTTAGTAAAGATTGTAGGGCAGGCTTGCACTATAATGGCTTGTTTAAGCAGTACCTTAGAGGTTGTTTGATAGCGTTCACGAAGTGTGCCGAAGGCATAGCGTGGCGTTAGCCATAAA
>JBAXRM010000246.1:0-5596 GCA_037131225.1 Nostocales cyanobacterium ELA583
ATTATTGGAAACTGTCTGAATCAGGATGTCCAGGATTAAAGGATTAACAGGATTAAAACAGGGATTTTATTAGGTTTACACAAATAAAGTTCATGGAGGTGGATTAAATACTATGATTTATCATTTTTTTCGGGCATCCACTGTTGGACAAAACCGCGTCCTGAACTTTCTTGTCCTCCTATTTGTAAGATTTCATTAGCTGCTAATAATTGTTTAAAATCTTGGGCAGATTGTTCTGATTTACCATTAGCTTGTGATGTAATTCCCCAAGGTAAATACATTAATGTATCGGGTGGAATTGCTTCTTCATAACGGAAACCACCATCTACTGATTTATGGTCATCAAGTTTAATTTTTACTTGTCGCCATAAACTCATTTGAATCAATGTTGCACAATGTTTATCAGGTAATACTAATAAACGATTTATAGAACTGGTAGCATCAAATGTTGGTACGAATTGTTCTGAGTTTGTCCAAGGTTTTAATTCGGTATCTTTGATAATCGCATCTTTGAGATACACAGCAGAACCATTATTAAAGTTACAGCTATATTCGGGAGGTATAGATAATTGGTCAGGTTGTAAACGCTGCCAACGTTGTAATAACATGGGGCAACTAATCCAAACTACACTATGACTTAATGAAGGTACTGGCAACCATAATATAGAAGCATCTCCAATCCAAATATCTCCTTGTTCTAATTGTTGATTATCTTGTAAATCATTGCCAAATAGTTGATGTTTTATGTCTTTATCTGTCACTATTGACCGCACTTTACCACGAACTGTACTAGAAGGAATGTAAGGTAAATTAGTATGAGATTCACGGGCAATTCCTAATAAATTACCTTCTTGGGTTGTCCCACCTGTGTGCAATGGTGAAAGTAGATATAAATAGATGTATTCAATCATGTATTTTTCCTAATTTTCTGATTTAGATTTTTCTGAATATTTAATCCACAACATTTCCGAATAACCCAGTTTTCTCCAGTTACCTATGCGAGAATCTGTATTATCCTGAAATAATTCTTGAGGTGTTTCTAAATAGTATAAACTCCCCGGTGGTGCTGCAAATACTTGAGGTGCAGGAATACTTTGATCATTTTTACTTTTGATTCTGCAACTAATTGGTACTGGCTTATCTGTAGCCATACTCACAAAATTACCATCCTTTAGTTTCCATTCCCAAGGATAAGGACGACATAAAGAAACCTTTTGTCCATGTTTATTATTGTGAGGTCTTTCAAAAACTCCGGGAGTAACTAAATAAGCTATTGATTGACCTAGAGATTGAAAATTCTCATCAGAAATGGTTTTTAATTCTTGCCATTGTTTCCCCAACTCTGGACAAGATTCTACTATTACTCTGTGTCCTTCTCCTCCTAATCTGATTGTAGCAGGTGTTTGAATTTCTTTGTCAATTCCGATGGCAAAACTCCAGTTTTGATGTAAACGAATCGCATTTTCTACAAAATAAACATCGGCATCTTTAACTTGTTTTGTTCCTGGTTCAATACTATTATGAGAACGGGTTTCTATTGTCCAGGGTTTATCTTCATGACTATCTTTATTTATTTTCCAACTATCTTTATCAATCTTTCCGGTTTCTAAATATTTTGTAACAACTGAAAAGGGTAAATATTGTTTGAACTTTATTTCTGAACCATCACTTTTAACAATATCTTCCTCATCTTCTTCGTTTTTATCATTATGAGGTTTAACTAATGGACAAGGTTGAGTTTCATCCCACAAGGCGTTATTTATATGAGATTTGGTTTCCCATTTCAAAGGGACAAGGGCTGTAGATTTCACAAACCCCAAGGGACGCGGAAGATATAGGGTGTTTTCTGTGGTTTCATAGCAGAGGAACAGACCAACTATATTAAATCTTTCTTTTCCTAATAACCCTCGCAATGCCCCAGCGATAGTATGACCATTGGGAGGAAATACACTAGCTGCCCATGCCCTTTGTTGTGGTGAAAATGGTTTGGCATCCCTTAACATTAATATGTCCAATGGCGTAAGTTTGTACCAATACATTAATTATCACCTCCTAATTTGATGTGACGGTTGCGTTTAACGAAAGCTGCAAGTTTCAGCCAATTTTGAATTTCATTATCTAAACTTTCTGAATAACCCACGCAGGTGGGTTTTGTCTGTGTAGACGCGTTCGCGGTAGCGTGCCGGAGGCATCTTTCTAATCGCTGGGTAGATTTATTAGAATCTGTCAAAGAAGTAATAAACAACGCTGTTAAAAAATTTGCTAACTTTTCCTGAAACTCTGTTTTTGCAGTTTCATCTTTTTGAAATTGATCACGTCTGTCGCAAAACACTTTTGTCCAAGGTACAATAGCTTCTAAACTCGGTGCGGGGTATTGACTCCACAAACTCGCTGCTTGTTCAAATATGGCGCTGTCTTCTGAACTTGCCATTAATTGTTGCCATTGATAGAAAACATCAAATTTAGCCGTTGATTTTAAGGTATTACCATTTCCATATAATACCCGCACTTGTACAGCATCTTTTTTATTAAAACAATCTTTTTTAGTTCCTAACTGACAACTATGATGATATTCGTGTTTTTTCGCTGCATCTTCTGCTTCCCATAGGCTTTCCAATGCTATAGCTAATGGTACAGAATGATGGGCAATAACGATACCAAAACTAATTGTGGCTTCGCTACCCATTGTAAATAATGGACGGTCAACTAAATCAACCTCTTTACTGTGCTTATGTTGCCAATAATCTCCTTTATTACTAAATTCCCCATGAGGGTCTTCTGCACCTTTAAAACATTGGCGGATATCCCACAACCATTTATCCCATTCCCATAAGTTCGTATAGGCTAAAACGTCATCACCACCACCATAAATTAGTTTACCTGCATAGCGGGTTTGAGTAAGGTAAGGTACTAATTGATTAGAAAAGTCTAACAATGCCCGACTTAATGCACTGTGGGTACTTGGTCCCATACGTTTTTGAAGTTCTAGAAAGTGGGGAAAGTTCTCTAATTTAACTGACAATGTTGAGGGAATATAATCACCATAGGTTTTAAGTTTTGTCCCCTTTAACCATTCACTCATGCTATCACCATCACCGGCTGCTAATACATACCAATCTGATGGGTTATTCTTGGGATAATGTTTGGCAATGATATCATTGATATTTTTGGTATATTGATTTTTGTAATCATCAATATTATCTAATTCTTCTAATAACCATCCTGTATTTAGTAGTCGAGGATGATATTTACCCATATCAGGATTGTCTTTATCTATCCAAGGAATACCCCATTTTTCTGTAACAGCATCAGGAATTTTATTTTGAGTTTCTAAAACCCAATTTTGTAAGTCTCTACAAGCTAACTGGAATTTTTGTAAATGACTAGAATCATTATTTTTCAAATACCCAGCTACACCAGAAGTTAAATCTGGATAAGATATAGTAATCTTGTTTTCATCTATTTCTAATAATTGATGTAGAATTTTTGGTAAACAACGTTTGACTACTTCCGTAGCATTTAATTGTTCTATTCCGTCAAAGAAACCTGCGTTATTTTCCCATAACTTCTGAGTTTCACCTTCTGTTATCCAGTCTTTACCAGGACTGACAACTGGACCAATACCAGAAATGGTAGAACGGGGTCCAAATGCTGTAGACATTTCCCAATTTCTAGCATTTTTAACTGATGCTAAACTAGCACGGGTAGCATCGAAAATATAACCCCACCATGAACCAATATTAGCACTAAAACCTCTTTTTTGTGTTTCCCAACGTTGTTTATGTGCTTCTCTTAATAAATCTTTCTCTTTGTCTTTAAAAAGCCGATTCTTATTCTTGGTTAAATTATATGTTTCATTTTGAGAATCTGACCATTTCTCAAATTCTGGATTTTTATTTTCATCAGCAGAACATTTAAAATCTTCCCCTGGTTTACCTATTGGTAATGCTGTCCAGTAAAATTGCCATTGGGATTTTAACCAACCTTGCCAAGTGGTATCATGATCTTTTAATCCTGGCATCCAATGACGTTTATCTTGTAATTCTTCAAATACTAAATCCCCAATTTTTAACCATTCTTCTAACAATGTTTGTTGGGCTGTTTGCATAGCAGCTTTAACTTTGTCTTTGGGTAAAACTAATACCAAAACATTAGGAAATCCGGCTGTTAATAATGATTCTGCTGATGGTCGTTTTATCCACTTTTCAAAATCTGGATATTTTTCTAATAACCAATGATCTATTAATGGTTGTTGATAAAGACTAGGATAAAGTAAAGTATCAGATCCATACTGATTTGCTAGTACCCAGGAAACTTTAGCAGATAGATAATGCAGTAACCAAGAACCTGCCCAAAAGTCTCGCATTTTTCGACTAGATTTAATCAGTTCTTGGACTGGTGTGAAACTAAATACTGCTAAATAAGGATGAGATAATTCATCTTCAGTTTTCCAACGCTGTACTTGTTCTGCTGTTAAATCATATCCTGCTAATGCCCCGGCTAATGCTGAGGTCATACTCACATGACTCCATATTGAAGCATCAGGAATTCGGGTTTCTGCGGGCATTAACATTAAGGAAGGATCTTTAAATAAATCGCAGGTTGCTTGAGGTAAACAACGCCATAACCACCAAAATAAGGGTTTGATGTTTTTAATATCGGTTCTTAAATGAGTTGCTATTTCTGCTAATAGTTCCTCTTCTTTTTTGTTTAAATATTCTTGACGTTTAGATTCTATAAGTTCATCATGTAATTTAATTTTAAATTCTTGTTTTGCACCGGATAATAAATGTGTGATTTCTAACCCTTTTTCCCGGTTATTACCTGGGGCGTAATTGATACTGGCTGTGACGCTACCTATGGCTGACCTATCACTCGCTGAAGCTATGTAGTCAGCCAATAATATATTTGCTAAAACTTTACCACCAGATTTTTCAGGGGTTTTGCCAGATTCAACCCAAGGTTTCATTACTTCTAGTTGTTCATAGAAGCTATTTTTACCCCGGCCGCTGTTGTTGTGTAGTGCTTTTAATACGGGGTCATGTAGCAACCCCCAAATCTTAGCCCGCCAATATTCTTCTGACATCAGTAGTTTCCCTGTGTAGCTGATATTTGCATTGTAAGGGTGTGATTTAGTATTTGTCTACTGATTGAAAATATTGATTTTTGATTTTAAATCGGCTTAAAATCTTTACTGTATAAGGGTTTGACCTGTTTGTTTAGTTTCATCAAGAATATTTTTTATTTTTTGACATCCATTGCAATTTGTGTATTTTTATGCAGATTTTTTGTGAATGAAATTCTGGTAGGCACAAAAAGAAGAGAACGCCCGATTAAGAGGATGTTTTAAAAGTTTTCAAGGTATAAATTAACCCCTCTCCAAACCTCCCCTGTAAGGAGAGAGGCTTTAAAATCCCCATTCCCTTGTAGGGAAGGGGGGTAGGGGGGTTAGGTTTTTGGATGTTTTAAAAGTTTTCAAGGTATAAATTAACCCCTCTCCAAACCTCCCCTGTAAGGAGAGAGGCTTTAAAATCCCCATTCCCTTGTAGGGAAGGGGGGTAGGGGGGTTAGGTTTTTGGATGTTTTAAAAGTTTTC
>JBAXRM010000247.1:0-5592 GCA_037131225.1 Nostocales cyanobacterium ELA583
TTAAAGTATTTGTATTTTAATCTAGTGTACCTCATTACAGCCGGAAGTGCTGTAACGATGATTCAGTTTATGACAGAATTAAATCTGTAGAACAAGTAAATAAAAGTTGGTTTTCTCAACAAATTGAGGATTTAAAAATATTAATGCTCAATGCTTATGATAGTTTATTATCCCAATTTGATGAACAAGAAGACCCTGTACCACAGGAAGTAAGGAATCACTTTGTGGCAATTAGGGAGAAAACCGATAAGAAGTTTTCATCGGCGATCGCTGATTTTCCCCAGGACAACCTCAACATTGTCAATATATTTCAAGGACTCCTAGATAAAGTCAAAGAAGAACTTGCGGATGCTTTACAATCAATCAAAGAATTGATGTTAGGTAAAGATGAGTCCAAAACAGCGAGGGCAGAAGCGAGACAAGAACACAAGGATAAATCAGGACTGTTGAAGTTTCTGAAAAGCAAGATTGTTAATCCAGTAATTAACGGTATCAAGAAACTATTTAGAAAAGCCGGGAAATTATTGTCTAATCAAGAACAAAATAACTATAAAGAAGATACAATTAAATCCCAATTTGGGAATATTTCTAGTGCTTATGGGGCAATTGTTCCTGTGGATATACCGACAACAATCAACGCCATTGAAATATTGAAAAAAATTACCGAAAGTATTCTGACAACATTTATTTTAAAGGGAGTGCAATTACCGGGAGTTTTCGTTGAAGCCTTAAAAAATACTACGATTTCCATAATCTTAAAACGATTGGATATTCCCGGAGGTGAAGCAATTCGCTATATTACCGGGGGCTTACTAAGAACAGTAAAAGACTTATTACCAGCGGTTTTCAATAATACTGGAATGTTTGCCGGGGCATGGGGTTTATTAACAGCTTGCGCTCCTTATATTTTAGCAGCAGCAATACTCGTAATTATTGCTATCAAGATGGCTAAAAGAAATCAACTAGGTGATTTTATCTTAATCCTGGGATTACTGGCATCGCAAACAGAACCAGACATCTGTTGTGCCAGGGTAATTGGTGACGAGAAAATGGAGGATATCCAAACATTAAAAGAGGGATTTATTACCGAAACCAATAAGAATTATGACTTTATTTATGCCTTGACATTTAAAAATGAAGTGATTGCTAGAAGTTTGGATATATCACAGGAAACTCCGGTGATTTTACCAGAAGAAGCCGCATTAACAATTAAAGAAGGATTATCAAGTTTAGAATACATGGATTTTTAATTATGCCAATAACATTCACAAACACCCGCTATATCGAAGATGGTTCAGTAGGTTCAATCGCCACCGTTGCTGAATGGTCAGTGTGGAATTGCACTGAAAATAAATGGTCAAATGCACCTAAAGTAGTATTACGAAATATATTATTAGCAGGATTACATCCAAAATTAGATTTTTGTATTGGGGAAATAGAAACAACAGAAACCAAAGCATCAGCACTAAACGCATTTAAACCCAAAGGTTATCAAGCAGCATTCTTTCTGGATTTAGCCAGTGGTTCTAGAAATCATGGAAGATTCACATTCACTAATGAAAAAACCATCGGTAAAAAGTATTTTGGTGAAGCCCCTAAAGACCAATGGAAACGCATAATTTATGGGAGCATTTTGCATACTGGTTGTAAGAAACTGGTATACAAACAAATGAAATATGTAGTAGTAGATGATGAAAATAAAGATGCAGATGGTAACGACTTAGATGATGCAGTCAATAATATTCATTGGGAAACCGGGGATAGTCACGCCAAAGCTAGTAAAGCACTGATGCAATTATTGGGACTGCCATTACAACAATTTAATCCAGATACTGGAGAAGATGAAGAACTTGAACCTGATGAAAATAAACCCTTACAATTCAGAGCAGCATTCAGAAACAACGATAATTTAGTAGAATGGATTGGTAAAGGAACTATTGGTTATAACCCCAAACTCGATGACTCTGAATTTGATTTAGTGATTCCCTTATCTTCACTCAAAGGTAATAAACCAGCGTTAGGTAATCATCAAGGTAAACTATTATTTGGTTTGGTGTTTGAGGGGGAATTACGCCGGGCTAAACCAGGATGGATGTTACTCCAGTGGTTCTCATTTGAAGTGCTACAAAAAGATAATATCATCAGTAAATTAGAAGCTAAATGCGATCGCCTATCCCAAGCCTATAATTCCATCACTGACCTAGCGGAAATCCTGAGAATAGACCAAACCGAAGCCGAGGCAGAAATCGAAGAAGGTAGCGACAAACTCCAGTCTGAAGCTGAATATGAAAACACGATGATTCGGATTATTAAAGCCGATAAAGCGGGTCTTTTACTGTTACATCCCTATGTGGTAACTCGTATCAAAGAACGCATGAGGGCTGTATGGTTAAACTTAGCTAAAGCTGCTGGTATTCGATTCTATTCAACAATGGCACAACCGGATGAATCCCTGGCTCATTATCATGTGGTATTACCTGACGGTCGAATCAAGGGTACAAAGTGTTCTGTAATCCCATGCGACATTGGGGGGATTGTCAACTCTGGGAAAACAAACATGAGGGGACCTACATCAACGCCACCGGCATCATGTCCGCACCCCGCAAACTACTACTGAACTTGGGACGTGATACGGATGGTGATTTTATACAATTAATCAAGTCTTCTGCGTATCCGAATATGAGGAATGCGATCGCCAATTTTGAAGAACCCCCAGCCACCAAGAAATTCCCGAAAATGGCTTTACAAGGGAACTTACAACAGATTGCGATTAATAGTATGAACGACATGACTGGGATTGTGGCCTCATTGTTAGCCCGCGCCCGTTCTGGTGGTTGTGAACAGGTGGTATTGAATATTCCCGCCGGTGGTGAACAAAAACAAGATGAGGAAATGCCGATTATTGATTTCTTATCTCAGCAGGTACAAATTGCTGTTGATAGTTTGAAGTCTGCATATCCTAACAATAAAAACGGATTAGATGCGGTTAGGGATTTTTTAAATGAACAGGGTGCAGAATCCCCTTGGTTAAAAGACTTCAAAGATAAGGAGTGTTATCTAAGTCGTAAATGCGCTGTTAAAGATGATGCTTTAGACACAATTTCTAGACTGGTGCAAACTGTTAATAGTTATTGGAAAGCCCCAGACCTGAGACTAGATTCTTCACCCAGAACCTACGAGAAAGTGCTATTTGGTAATGTTGAATATGCACCGGCACAATTAGAGAAAGCAATGGCTGACCGGACAGAATATCGGGCGGCGATGAAAAAAGCTATTCTTTGGAAAGAAGAAAATGATGATAGCACCCGCATGATCCGAGAAGTTTCCGAACTGTTTAAAGCCAGTAAAGAAAGTATTTATAACACACCCAAACCCGACGGCAGTTTATACCATCCTGAATCATGGGTTGCTGTGTATTGGAAAGTTGCACATCAAGCGGAAACTGGTGAAGCCGGCATGGTGTTTACAATGTTTGCAGATGAGATTATAGAAAAGTTGAAAAATATGCAGCCTGAAATAGCCAAAGTTTTAAAAGTCTACGCAGTTCAACATGGTAGTTGGTCTGCCCCTAAAGCAACACCCTGGATAGGTCAGACAGTACAAATCCGTTCCAAAATTATAGAGCAGGGAGGTCAACAAAAATTAGCAATTGAGATGCAATTTCCTGATGCTAAACAACAATTTGGCTGGCATCATCTAGGATTAGTTGGTGAACAATATCGTCCTTATTATCCCCCAGGACTTACGAAAACTATGTTGGCATATAGTACAAGATTTGTAACTGCAACTGGGAAAACAAGTGAACTGACATTATTTGACCCCAATATGGACAAGGAAGATATCAAGGATTTTCTGACTTTTAAATAATCTTAAAACAATCCTAATGATTCAGGATATAGAGTAAATCAGAGTTTTGGAGTCTTTCTTAGTAATTGATGAAGTACTGGCTTCTCTATATTCTTGCTATCACCAATATTCCTGATTCCTGATTCTTGGTTCTTGATTCTTGATTCCTGATTCCTGATTCCTGATTCTTAATTTTTGACTCCTAAATCCTAACTCCTGAATTATTCCAAAAAATTTTACTTACCACTTGTCAAATCCACTTGTTTTTGAGTAATAATTAAATCACGACCTGATGCTTTAAATAATACGAGAATATGAACGCCAACCTATCCGAATATTTGCAACAATCCACAGGATACAGTGAAGTAACTGTAAAAAGTGTGCTTGAATCTTTCTATAAATTTATTCAAGTTTCTCTTCGTGAGGGTGAGGAAGTGAGAATAGATAAATTTGGGGTTTTTTCCTTTAGAGATTTACCAGAACGTAAAGCCAGAAATCCCCGGACTGGTGAACAAATTGATGTTGATGCTAAACGCAAACCAACTTTCAAATTTTCTAAAGGTTTTGATATCCAACCTGACCCAGCAACATTGCCAATAATTGAAGCAATTAAGCATAATAGTCCGCCAATTCCCCCAATTCCCACAGAATTATTAATCCCAAATAATCGCAGTTGGTTTATGAATATTGATAATCAACCTGTGGAAATATCTGAATCAGAATTAATCTCCAAAGGATTAACAACAATCACTCCATTATGGAGTAATACTACTGGCTGGAAACGTGCTGGTGAAATTCCTGAAATTGGGTATTTATTTAAGGTTGCTTAACTTAACTAATTAAGGTTTTGGATCTTAGCTATCTAAAATCCAAAACCCTAAATCATAGTAAAACTAATTGAAAATTCTGTCCGTTGCCATACATTTGATAATTCGCATTACCACTAACTACTAATTTATCTTTTGCGTAGTTAAAATCAGTTTGGTAATTACCAAGTAAATATTTTTAGTCCGTATAATTTACCGTCAAAACTTTGGAAATTTCCTATGACCAGTCCATTTGCAGTGTTGTATGTTTGCATAACTGGTTTTGATACTAAGACTCCATTTACATCTAGTGTTACTACATTATTGGATCTAATTATTTTGATAGTATCGAGTGTTAATTCCCCCGATACAGAATTTGGGATTGTGATGACATTATTCTGCCCAACACCAACATCAAAGCACCAATCTGAGCCATCTGGACGCAGATTTAATAATCCGTCTGGCTCAACTCTCATGATATTAGAATATTGGGGATTAATTGCTAATTTAATTTCTATGGCGAAATCTGCATTAAAGTTTTCCTCTATGCCCTTGATGGTTAAAGAAGATGATCTTTTGACAAAGGACAGATGCTCACCTAATGAATCTATTCCAGCAGTCACATTATTAACCAAAATACTCAATCCAGTAGCTAACATGGTAGCCATATTTAATTGATAAGATTTATCAAAAAGCGTAGGTGTAGGTGTAGGCGTTGGTGCAGGTGTAGATGGAATAAACACCTCACAGACCTTGACAACACCATACAAGGGGTCTGAACCAAAGAAGGCGACATCACAAGTCCCAGACCCACTCACTGTTTTTTCAATCCAGGTGTTGTTGCGTCCATAACGAACGTGCTGCGACTCGCCGACAGTAAAAGCACCAGCAATTCTCATTTTGAAAAAAATAAGATAAAATTCTCTTAATTTAAGTGGAA
>JBAXRM010000248.1:0-5586 GCA_037131225.1 Nostocales cyanobacterium ELA583
CTATTGTGGCAGTTCCGCCGACGGTGGAGTTGACGGTGAGGGCATTACTAGTAACTCCCTGGCGGGTGAAGGTGTAGATGAGGTTGGTTGTTCCATCTTCGATGACAGAAGCTGGCGAGACGGCAAGAGTAATGACTGGAAGGTCGTCTTTAGAAACAACCTCTAAGAGGCGCATGTCCAGAGTAATCTGCGCTGTCTCCCCTTTAGGAGTAACCCGATAACGAAGATCGGTGGTCAGAGGCTGATATTTACCGTTCAAGGTGAAGGGCGTGACAGTTTGCCAAATTTTACCCGCGTCGTTAGACACTTCTAAATCAAATTGCTCCTGCTTAAAATTTTCAATCTCTAACCCTTGTCTCACGTCAACAAATTTGGGAGTCAACTCTAAACTACGACCATTAAGTTTAACGTCAAAAAGCTCATTACTTCCATATTGTTTTTGGCTAAAAGCATTACTTTTATAATTAACATCTATAGCAAATGTTCTTCTGCCGACGTTAATCGATGGCACTTCTTCAGAGAATTTACCCTTAAGTTTTGCGTCCAATAGCAAGTTCTGTTGAAGGATCTTGCTAAATTCCTGGACGTCCCGATACGTTTGTGGTCTACCTGTATCTTTAAGTATCTGCCCTTTCTCAAGTAGATTTTTGAAAATGGCGATGTCATTTATTTTTGAAGAGAGAAATTGATTAATGAAACTGATTGAATCTCCATGGGAATCATTCGGATAATACTTATTAAGCTCAGTAATATCTATATAGTATTCTTTACTAGTAGCGAGATCGTGATTACTAGATCCCAAGTTCAAGCCATGGCCACCTAATATACTGCCGATAGAAATAAATTTCCCTGGATCACTACTAACCACAAAAACCCTGTTAGCGTCGCTTTTATCTAGTCTTTGACCATTATCTGTAATGTGTTGTCCTAATAATGGTTCGTCATAACCGGGCCCGGCAGGATCTAAAGCGATAATGTCCTTAAAGCCTCCCACAGCACCGCCTATATGGGCACCTAAACTATGACCGACCCAAGTAACCGAGTCTTTCGAGATGCCACGCTGTTGCAGCCAACCATCTAAGGCTCGGGCAACTTGTAAAGTATTATTTTGGGCAGTTAAGTAATTAAATGGAGCCTGTCCACTACCGTATTTTCCGTTTAATTCACTCCAGTCTACAACCATAACATTGACATCAGCTCTATTCTTATAGAGAAGTGCCATCTCTATCCATCCTTCCGGTGACGTACCAAAACCACCGCAGAGAATTACCAGTTCTTTACCGGGAACTAGTTCTCCATTTAGAATTTGAAAACTCACCTTTGGTACAAGAGAGCTGATTTCTTCAGAAAATCCCGATTGTAGTAAAATTTTCTGATCGATAAATTTATTAATTTTTTGTTGGTATTCATTAGAAGATACGAGACGCTCTATAATATTGGCTGCCCCATTTATCCATCCAGTCAAATCAGATGATTCTATGTTTCTGATGATACTAACATTAATGTCATTTAATGTATCTAATTTGTCAATCAACTTAGATATATTAGCGTAGTCTGACTTCTCAAGAGTAGAACCGAGGGATTTTAAGACATCAAAAATTTGGTCTACTCCATCGAGCCAACTCCCATTTTGAAAAGCATTGACTGAGTTATAGATAGACTTAGAAATTTCTGTTACTTTGTCAAATATTTTGCCCCATTTATCGGGCAGAGAAGAGTTATAGTATTGGGCGACTCCTGCTATTCCATCCAGAAAAGCCCCTAATTCTTTCCCTGATTTAGCGGAATTAAAAGCTGAATAACCCAATTCAAGAGATTTTTCAATTCTCTTGAATTGGTCTATCTGCTTGATAATTTCGTCAGTTTCGTTTAAGCCTTGGAGATAACTAAGACTATATCCAGTGAAGGCTTTGCCCGCATAATATATAGCACCTACCCAATTACCATCTTTGAGTGATGTAACAGCACTGTTGATCGAGTTGGCAACAGCTAATTTCGTAGCTATACTTAGTAAACTTGTTTTCAGTGCGGCAGCGCCGACGAATCCAGCAAGAGATGCCCCCGCCGTTACAATACTTGAAGCGACTGATATGACTGTTCCAGTTGCTTCCAAGATAAAATCAAATAAGGTCTTTCTCCGCGCTTCTCTTTCTACTTGTCTTTGTTCTAAAATATCGGCAAAAATTGTCCTAGCCTGTTGGGCTAATTCGGTGGAAATGACGTTAGCACTCTGAGCTTGACGCACTTGTGAGAGAATGCTTAACGTACTATCGGAAAGAATAGATCGATCAACTAGATAGCCTTCTCTAGTTTGTAGGGCTGTCCAGAGAGTTTCTGTTGCTGCTTTAAGGTCTGTATTGGCATTTTTAAATAAGGTTTCATCTTCTTGAGCATCCAATTGTAACTTAGCTAAAGCCTTTTGATACTCATTCTGTTGAGTGATCAGGCTATCAGTAGCTTTTTGTAAATTTTGCTCTATCGAAAATGCTTCTTTTCCTGCTAGTGCATCATTGAGGTCTTGATTAACTTTATTTAATAACTGTTCGATATCGTCGGGAAGCAGAGGACTTTTCTGCAAGCGATCGATTTGCTCCTGTAAGTCGATAATCGCTTCTTGATTATTGCTGGCTTCTACTATGGGAGTGATTTCTAAACCTAAATTACGCCCGATTTCGATTAAGGAAGCCTGCAAGGTTGACTCAATATCCGCCCGTTGATAAATTTCAACTTGAGTCGCTAATCGTTGTTTCTGATAATTTAAAGCTATTGCTTCTAAGGCTATCTGACGGGCTGTATTTCCTTCTATATCACTGGCAAAGCTTTCAGCATAACGTATTTCTAATTCAGCCAATTTCAAATTGACCTGTTGAATATCTAAGAGGCTTTTAATAATTCCAGTGGTAACATCTTGTAGTCTCTCTAACGCGGCTTGACGCAGTTGTAATTTTTGTAAGGTGGCCTGTTGTGCCTCCGTTGCCTTGTTCAAGTCGGCAATTTCAGACCGCAATTTATCGTAGCTGGCTTGACTCTCTTTGATTTTTGCATCTAAAACTGCTTGCTGGGCTTGGGCTTGCTTAATCGCCAGTCCTGCTTGATTAGCATCCACTTCTGCTGACCGTTTGAGGGTACGTTGAGTCATTAACTCTTTACGAAAACTTTTGGCTAATTTCTTATCTTCAGGGGTGGCGATTCCTCCCGCGAAGAAATTACCCGTATCGCTGAGTAGGTCTGTAAAGTCTTGCCAGAAAATATCGGCGGCTACGGCTAAACCTCTTAATTTAGCCATTTCTAAAATTTTTGTTACCCGCGTCTCGCCGTTATCTTTAATCTTCTGCAAAAGTTTGATAATATCTGATTCTGCCGTATTAATATTGTCGATTACCTGCTTTGATTCATCAAACTTACTTTTAGTAAGATTCAGGCTGTTAACTAAATCTTTTAAGGTGTCGTGCGAGTCTTTTACGCTGTCTAAATACTCATCGTTGACGCTATCGAGATAAATCGTAATCTGGTCGATATT
Organism: Nostocales cyanobacterium ELA583; assembly: GCA_037131225.1. Lineage (GTDB taxonomy): Bacteria > Cyanobacteriota > Cyanobacteriia > Cyanobacteriales > Nostocaceae > Dolichospermum. Next base: position 3,521 of record JBAXRM010000248.1, read on the forward strand.
TTTGGTTAGTATAGTGCTACTATCTAAAGCTTCTTGCGCTAAAAGTTGAAGTTCCTGTAAAGAATTCTGAGCTTGCTCTAACTCTTGACGTAGTAAACTATATTCTCTGCCACCGTTATCGAAATAGGCATCAACTAACTCTAATTCTTTTAACAGTAAGGTTTGCTGTGCGTCTAATGCCTCTTCGTGTTCACCCAAAGCAGCCAGGCGATCTTTTAGTAAGCTTTCGTTGTGGATAAGGAGTTTTTGTACGCCATTAAGGATAGTTTGAATCGAAGGATCTGGATTAGGGCTGTTGATGAAATCGTCTAGGCGAGTCCTTGCATCGTTAACACTTTCCAGTTGTAAGGCTAAACTTTGACGCTTTTGAGTAACCCAAGTTTTAGCATCTTCGAGCTTACCTAAAAGACTGAGATTTTCGGCTTTATATTGAGATTTTAGCGGTATTAACTCATTATAAACCTGCTGTAATTGATCCGCACTTTGATTAAAGTCTGACCACTGCTGTTTTACAGTTTGATAAGCGTTGGTCGCTTTTTGTTGAGCCTCAGTCAGTTGATTTTTTAAATCTGGTAGTAAGGTTTGTAGATTATTAATCGCATTCTGATATTCTTGGCTTTGGACGTTGCCAAGATTAATGACGTTGATGAGCGATCGCAGTTGATTCAGACGACCTTCCACCACATTAGCCTGATCGTTCGCAATTTTCCACGCCGAATTAACTGCTTGGGCTTTCAGTAATTGATCGTTGAGAGACTCAGCGATATTGAGATTATACTGGGGGTTATCCAAATCCCCGTCCCGTCCTAAAATTTTGTAGGCAGATTTCCGAGCGGCTTTAGCTCGATTGGTGAAATCTTCGTAATAGAGCCAGTAACTATTGAGATGGGTAATCTGGACGCTAATTTCTTTTTTCCCCAATAAACCTCGCGTATAAGTGTTGCGAGTTTCTGTGCTGATAGCATCGTCAGGAAGATCAAATCCTAATTCATCTTTCAGGGTTTTCTTGAGTTCTTTATGCTTACCAAGATATTCTTGAGCTGATTTTTCGTAAAATTCTGCTGTTTTAATATGAGCTTCGGCTGAAGCTTTTCTCGCCTTGACATCGCTATCAATTTCGGCAAGAAATTCACTACTTTCTTGATATTTATCGCGGATGGTTCCAATAACGCTTAAAACATTAAGATCACCTATACCTGCGTCCGCTAAAAGTTTATTTAGAGCCGTTTCGGTGCTGGTTAGGGAAGCTAGGATCGATTTGTAATCGGGGCTATGTTTATCTAGATAATCTTTAATATCAGCATATAAACTCGTTCTTTCCGATTCGAGCCGAAGCTGTTCGATCGTCAAGGAATTCAAATCGAGTTCTATAATACCCCGTAGTTTTTTCTCACCGCTTGCCGTTTGCCATAGTCCAAAACGGTTGATATAAGCATAATCTAACTTACTACCATTATCTCGATCGCCCCAATTTTCAAAACCATTACTCTGACCACTAACCCAGCCCCATTGACCTTCTTTGGTTTTATCTGTATACCCGATCCAATATTGAGTCCCTGCTTCGATTTTTCCGGTAGGGGTAGCGGCAAAAATACGTCTTAAAATAAATTGTTGCTCGCCTTCATTATTGATCGTAACGATATTTCCGCCGATACTCTTAGCAAAATCTTGAATCTTTTCCCAAGTATCTGCCTCTGGCGTAATAAAGTATACATTGCCAATACTTTTGGGCTTAATTTCGCCATTAATAATTTTCTTTTGTTCTTTCTCGCTAAAGAAATATAGTTCTTTCTTTTCATTGGTTAAACCACCATTATCAATCCCTCTTTGTAGCAAATCAGCAGATTTACCCGCAATTTCCACGAGTTTATCTTCAATTTGCTTTTCTCGATCAGCAAAAGTTTTAAGTTCATTAGTGAGAGCATTGATACTGTCGAGTTTTTGTATATTAGCTGTCAGAGACTGATTAAGTTCAGTGCTGAAACTATCTTTTTTGGTCAATAAAAATTGCAGGAGTAAAGAATAGGACATCAAATCTTCAGACATCTATTGACATTTTCCGACAA
>JBAXRM010000249.1:0-5520 GCA_037131225.1 Nostocales cyanobacterium ELA583
GGTGTCGAAGTGCGGTCACTGAGCGGTGTCGAAGTGCTGTTTTTTTCGTGCTACGCATCTTGTAAAAACATCTTTTTTTTGACTGAAGCTCTAAACTGATGCAAATGAGTGTTTCTTATCGGTCACTGAGCGGAGTCGAAGTGCTGTTCCCTGTTCCCTGTTCCCTTCTTTTGTAATTAACCTGAGAAAAACTTGTTATTTATTTTTTTCTAAGACCAAAAAGTAGTGATATGGGAAAGTAGGATCAACATATTCTTCCTTGATTGTCAAACCAGCTTTAGCAACAGATTCTAAAATCCGCTTTTTAGGATATCCTTTCAATCCCATTTCCCAATAGTGTTCATCATCACAAATTGGTATTGTCGTCCAAAACTTTGGTATTTCCCATAGTAAATGTCTGGCTTTAAGCAAAAAGGAAGTTTTGATTTGTAATGACAGGTATTGAGTAGTATTAGGAATAGAAATTACTAAATATTTCTTAGTGAATGTGGCGAGTTTTTGCAATGCTAATTCTGATTGTTCATAAGGGAAATGTTCTAGTACCTGAAACAGAACAATTGCATCAAATTTATCTTTTGGTAATGTAAAATCCTCTGTCAAATCCAACATTATATCTGGTTTCAGGTTAGGGTCAATGTCAGCAGTGGTTACGTTATAGTTACTTTGTCTGAGTATTTCTGTGAGTAAAGAATTAAAAATCCCAATTTCCAGGACATTTTTAACTTCATTACCTAATGAAAACAATAACCGCGATTGATGATGATAACTAATAAATCTCTCCTTGGAAAGGTATTGCGAACTTGTAATTCCTAATGAAGAAATCAATTCCATAGAAAACTCCTACTTGATTATTAACAATTCATTTAAAGTTTTTTACTAAAACTTAACCCAGTTTCAACTTTATCAATAATGATAGTATCACCCGAAACAAAAGTATTTTCCAGTAACTTGGTAGCCAGAGGATTTTCTACCTCTCGCTGAATAGAACGTTTTAATGGACGTGCGCCATAAACAGGATCATAACCAGCCTCTACAAGATGCTCACAAGCGGCTTGCGATATCTCGAAAGAGATTTTCTGTTCTTTGAGGAGATTTTCCACCCGTTTCAGTTGAATACGGATAATGTGCCCCATTTCTGAACGGTTAAGAGTGTGGAAAAGAATCAGATCATCAATGCGGTTCAGAAATTCGGGACGGAAGTGACTTCGCAAACCTTCCATAACTCTATTTCGCATCAAATCATACTTGGAATCATCACCAGCTACATCCAAAATATGTTCACTACCAATATTGCTAGTCATTACTATAACAGTATTTCGGAAATCTACGGCTCTACCTTGAGAATCAGTAACTCTACCATCATCTAAGACTTGCAGTAAAATATTAAATACATCTGGGTGAGCTTTTTCCACTTCATCTAAAAGCACAACCGAGTAAGGATGTCTGCGAATGGCTTCCGAAAGTTGTCCCCCTTCTTCATAACCCACATATCCAGGAGGCGCACCGACAAGACGGGAAACGGAGTGTTTTTCCATGTATTCGGACATATCCAAACGCACCAAAGCATCATCAGAATCAAAGAGAAACTGAGCTAAAGCGCGAGCAAGTTCGGTTTTACCTACGCCAGTTGGTCCCATAAACAAGAATGAACCAATAGGTCGAGAGGGGTCTTTCATCCCCGCACGAGCGCGACGAATTGCCGCAGAGACGGCGGAAACAGCTTCTTCTTGACCAATTACTCGTTCATGTAAATGACTTTCTAGTTGCAGTAATTTTTGCCGTTCTGATTCCAAAAGCCGATTTACGGGGATTCCTGTCCATTTAGCCACGATTTCGGCAATATCAGCTTCGGTGACTTGTTCGCGCAGCAGGGTAGAACCTTGGCTTTGCATTTGTAATAGTTGCGCTTCTTTAACTTCTCGTTCTCTCTGCACTCCTTCTAATTTACCAAATTTAAGTTGAGCAGCTTTGTTTAAATCATAGTCCCGTTCTGCTTGTTCAATTTGTACCCGCAGTGCGTCCTCTTCTTTCTTTAAACTGCTAATAGATTCTAAAATATGCTTTTCCCCTTGCCATTGTTCATTAAATATTTGCTGTTTAACTGTTAAACTGGCAATTTCTGCCTGAATCCGTTCTAATCGTTCTTTTGTTGGGGAAATACTCTGTTCTTCTCCAGATAATGACAGTTTTTCCATTTCTAGCTGCATCAAACGCCGGTCAATAGTTTCTAATTCCGCAGGTTTAGATGTAATCTCCATTTTTAATTTCGCTGCGGCTTCGTCTACTAAGTCTATCGCTTTGTCTGGTAGAAATCTATCAGCAATATAACGCGCTGATAAGGTTGCCGCAGCAACTAAAGCGGAATCGGAAATTTTCACATTATGATGTACTTCATAACGTTCTTTTAAACCTCGCAAAATCGAAATTGTGTTTTCTACTGTTGGTTGATCTACATATACTTGTTGAAAACGTCTTTCTAATGCCGCATCTTTTTCAATAAATTTGCGATATTCATCTAAGGTAGTCGCACCAATACAACGCAATTCACCCCGCGCCAACATTGGTTTAAGCAAGTTACCCGCATCCATTGAACCTTGTTGATTAGAACCAGCCCCGACAACGGTATGTAGTTCATCAATAAAGAGAACTACTTGCCCATTAGATTCCGTAACTTCATGGAGTACATTTTTTAAACGGTCTTCAAACTCACCTCGGTATTTTGCGCCAGCAATCAGGCTACCCATATCCAAAGAGATCAATTGGCGGTTCTTCAGAGACTCAGGAACATCACCATTCACCATTCTTTGTGCCAATGCTTCAGCGATCGCAGTTTTTCCAACTCCCGGCTCACCAATCAATACAGGGTTATTTTTACTACGTCGAGACAAAACTTGAATTACCCGCCGAATTTCATCATCTCTCCCAATAACTGGATCTAACTTTCCTGCTTTTGCTTGTTCTGTCAAATCTCGTCCAAATCTTTTTAAAGCTTCCTCAGGTGCATCCGCTTCTACTTTTGGAGATGCTTTGATTTGGGGAGTAGCGCGAACGGATTTAACCCCAAGTTCTACCTGAGCAATATCTATATTTAAGCTTTTAAATAACCGTCTACCAACACGTTCATCATTACCAAACGCTAAGATTATATGCCCTTCTGAGATTTCTTCCTCTCTCATTTTGGCTCTAATTTCATCGGCTTTGTCTAGCAGCAAGTCTAAATTGCGTCCCAGGTAAAGTTGATCACTTTTACCAACCTTGGGTTGACGTTGAGTAAAAGCCTCTAGTTGTTGTTTAAACCGGACAGAATCAACTTCCGCACGGGTGAGAATGGCTGTAGCTAGGCTGGTAGGCTCTTCTAAAAGAGCTAAAATTAGGTGTTCAACTTCTAATTGTTGTTGTTTGTAAGCACGAACCACGTCTTGGGATTTTGTTACCGCTTCCCAGGCTGTATCAGTAAATTTATCAGGATCTGTAGGCTGCATTTGTAAAATTTTAGATTTTAGACTTGTAATTTAAGTTTAGGGGGGGAATTGGGTAATGGGTAAAGAAGTTCTCTTCCTACCCTCTACCCTAAATTATTCGGGAGTTTTCAACTGAATCAATTCAACTTTATAACCATCTGGATCTTCTACAAAGGCAATTACTGTGGAACCATGTTTCATGGGTCCTGGTTCTCGGACTACTTTACCACCAAGTTGTTTAATGGTCTCACAAGTAGCGTAAATATCATCCACACCTAAAGCGATATGACCATAGGCATTACCTAAATCATACTTTTCTACGCCCCAGTTGTGGGTAAGTTCTAAAACTGAGTGATCACTTTCTTCTCCATAACCAACAAAAGCCAAGGTAAATTCTCCACTGGGATAGTCTTTCCGTCGGAGTAACTTCATTTCCAGAACTTCACAGTAAAATTTCAAAGACTCTTCTAAGTTACCTACCCGGAGCATGGTGTGTAATAATCGCATATTTATTTATCCTTGATTCAATTTCTATATTTTATCTCTGATAGGGAATTTTCTTGAAAGCTGCGTTTAATTCTGCTTCTGATTGCTCAATCGTTGGTAATTCTATATTAACTAATTTCAGCTATAGTTTGTGATAAAATTGATTCTAATTTCAGATGGAGGAAATAACCATGATTTCATCACCTTTGATATTACATTTTCCCTCATCAATGCTAATGACAGATGAACATTTTTTTGAATTCTGTCAAGAAAACCGGGAATTACGCATTGAGAGAAATCAATTTGGAGATATATCAATTATGTCACCCGCAGGTTCAGAAACAGGAAACCGAGAAGGTAAAATCATTCAACAATTAATGAATTGGACAGATGAAGATGGAACAGGAATAGCATTTTCATCAAGCACAGGATTTACACTTTCCACAGGTGCAAAACGTTCTCCTGATGCTTCCTGGATAAAATTAGAAAGGTGGAATAAACTGACACCAGCACAACAAAAAAAGTTTGCTCCTATTTGTCCTGATTTTGTGATTGAATTAAGGTCTGCTTCTGATAATTTGCAGCCTTTAAAAGATAAAATGCAGGAATATATGCAAGAACCAGGCATACAATTAGGTTTATTAATTGATCGCAAAAATCGCCGAGTTTATGTTTATCGTCCTGGACAACCAGAAGAATGTTTAGAAAATCCTGATACTGTGAGTTGTGAACCTGTTTTAACTGGGTTTGTTTTGAATATGGGGAAAATTTGGTAAACAAAATCAATCAAAGGAAATCATTATGCTTTCATCTCCCTTAATGTTACAAATGCCATCATCAATGACAGATGATCAGTTTTTTGAATTTTGTCAACTAAACCGTGATTTACGCATTGAGAGAAATCAATTTGGAGATATATCAATTATGTCACCCGCAGGTTCAGAAACAGGAAACCGAGAAGGTAAAATCATTCAACAATTAATGAATTGGACAGATGAAGATGGAACAGGAATAGCATTTTCATCAAGCACAGGATTTACACTTTCCACAGGTGCAAAACGTTCTCCTGATGCTTCCTGGATAAAATTAGAAAGGTGGAATAAACTGACACCAGCACAACAAAAAAAGTTTGCTCCTATTTGTCCTGATTTTGTGATTGAATTAAGGTCTGCTTCTGATAATTTGCAGCCTTTAAAAGATAAAATGCAGGAATATATGCAAGAACCAGGCATACAATTAGGTTTATTAATTGATCGCAAAAATCGCCGAGTTTATGTTTATCGTCCTGGACAAATAGAGGAATGTTTAGAAAATCCTGATACTGTGAGTTGTGAAGCTGTTTTGCCGGGGTTTGTTTTGAATATGGGGAAAATTTGGTAAACAAAATTAATTAATAGTTTCTTCTAACCATAAACTATCATCAGTTTCATAGAGTTCTTTTAAATTGGTAGTAATTCTCATATTTTTACCTTTTCATATAGTTCAGCTAAATGAAAGCGAATTTTTGAACTCAATAAGTTTTGGCTCTTCGGTACTTGTTATGCTAAACCGAGAAATTGAGAGAAGGGAACAG
>JBAXRM010000250.1:0-5508 GCA_037131225.1 Nostocales cyanobacterium ELA583
CATTCTCAATCGTCCAAAAGCTGATTCCATATTACTTTTGACTTTTGATTTTTGATTTTTGACTTCCGCGAAGCGGTACTAGGGTATTTCTCTGGAATGTAAAATACTATAGCTATTTGGTAATTTTGGAAACATCACCACAACTATAATACAGCTTAAAAATCGTGTAAAACTTAGGATAAGGAAGTAATTGAACGATTTTAACTTTTCAAAGATAGTTTTCATGGTTTTTGAGCATTTTTCTTTGAATTTCTCATAAATTCGCGTTTGTAAATAATTAGGTTCTGTTATAGGTTTTATATGATATGGTACATAGATTAGAAAATACCCAAAAAATTATACATCTTGTGTATAAAATATGTCTATTTTTTCCTTTAAATATCAAATCCCCAGATAATTTTCAGAAGTATCTACTAGATTTTTATTTTTCCAATATCTAACATGATTACACAAATTCAAAATCTGCGGATTTTTTATCCATTCCTAGTGCCATTTATAAGCTCATCTCAGATTTATTGGTTATACATTTTTTCGGCTTTGTTACTAGCTTTGATTATATATAAATTAGGGTTATCTCAACAAGACGAACAGATAAATTTAAGACAGTATCTTTTTCCCAAAGCAGTTTATTTACATCCTTCAGCGATCGCTGAATACAAGTATTATTTTTTATCTTCGCTCTTAGAAATATTTGTAATATTGCCAGTTATATTATCTCTACCAAATCTAGCAAATATCATTTGTGATTATTTAACAGAAATTACGCACCTGACAACGCCTTTTTTAATTACCAATCCTCATTGGTATCATTATGTCATATTGAGTATTTTTGTGGCTTTAGCGGGGGATTTTGCCTATTATTGTTACCATTATTTAGCTCATAGAAGTTCATTCTTTTGGGAATTTCATAAAGTTCATCATTCTGCGGATGTGCTTACCCCAATGACTGTTTATCGCTCTCATCCCTTTGATTTAATATTAAGTATGATCTTTGCGACGGTAATGCTGGGTTTTACTACGGGAATTTGGATTTATTTATTTGGTAATCAAGTCTCCCTTTTATCCATTTATGGAATTAACTGGGAGATATTTCTATTTTATCTAACTGGTGCTAACTTACGACATTCTCATATTTGGTTGAACTACCCCTATAAAGTTAGTTATATGTTGATGAGTCCTGCTCAACATCATATTCATCACAGTGTTGAGCCAAAGCATTATGACAAAAACTTTGGTTATATTCTGTCTGTTTGGGATTGGATATTTGGGACTTTGTATATACCGAAAGGTTATGAAAAGCTGAATTTTGGTCTATCAGATGGGGAATCAAGTTTATTTAATAATCCAATTAATTTATTAGTACAGCCATTTAAATCTATTTGGCAAAGTTACAACCAACAAATATCTAAGTAGGCAGGCAAAATTAATTATATGAAAGATTTAGATTTAATGTAGGGGTAGCGCCCCTGTGCCTACCCCCATATTTCGGGCAACCACAGGGGGTTTGCCCCTACAAAATTAATTGGTTTAGGGATTTTTAAAATGTTCGATTAATTTAGCACGACTACTTAAAAAGTAATTTCCTATCAACAATCTCAATGCAAATTAAGTCAAAAATATAGTTATGAATAACATGAAATTAGATTTGAGTTCAGATTTATCAAGTACGACTACAATCGTCAATGATTTGCCAGAAAATGGTGTTTGTATTCATGATTTATTTGCAATTCAGGTAAAAGCAGCACCAGATTCAGTAGCGACAATATTTGAAAATCAGCAACTTACCTACCAAGAATTGAATGCTAAAGCCAATCAGTTAGCACATTATTTACAGAGTATTGGTGTAGGTGCTGAAGTCATGGTCGGCTTGTGCGTAGAGCGATCGCTTGATCTGATTATCGGTATTCTTGGTATTCTTAAAGCTGGAGGCGCTTATGTACCCATAGATCCAGCCTATCCCCAAGAACGCATAGCATTTATGCTAGAAGATACTAAATTGCAATTTGTGGTGACACAACAACAATTGGTAGTATCTCTTCCTGAAACTTCTACAACAATTTGCTTAGATACAGATTGGCAAAAAATTGAGTGTCAAAGTTCCCATGATCCAGTTAGTGGAGTCACAGCCGAAAATCTCGCTTATTTAATCTATACTTCTGGTTCTACTGGTAAGCCGAAAGGTGTACAAATGCCTCATAGTAGTATTTGTAATTATCTTGAAGCGATCGCTAAAATATTACCAGTTAATCATCAAGATATTTATCTCCATACAGCATCTTTTTCTTTTACTGCTTCAGTCAGACAATTATTTTTACCTTTATCCCAAGGTGCAACCAGTATTCTTGCTACTCGTGAACAAACCAGAACTCCTTTAAGCCTATTTGAATTAATTCAAAAACGTGGTGTTACTATTTCTGATGGTGTACCATCTGTGTGGCGTTATGGACTAATTGCCTTAGAAAGTTTAGACCAACAATATACAGAATCTCTGAGAGAATCAAAATTAAGATTAATAGTATTTGGTGGCGAATTACTACCCTATCAATTAATTAAAAAGTTACGCAACCTATTCAAAACACCACCGCAGTTTTTTAATATCCTTGGTCAAACCGAAAGTATTGGCCATGGTTTTTATACCGTTCCCGCAGACTACGATCTTGAAGATGGCTATGTTCCCGTTGGTCATCCTTTAGCAAACATTCAACAAGTTTATGTCCTTAACGCCAATATGGAAGAAGTCCCCATAGGAGGATCGGGAGAAGTCCATATTGCGGGTCATACCTTAGCAAGAGGCTATTTGAACCGCACCGAGGCAAATGGGGAAAAATTCATTATTAATCCTTTTAATCCTCAACAACGACTTTTTAAAACCGGGGATGTTGCTCGTTATTCAAGTAATCAAAATTTAGAAATTCTCGGTCGGATGGATTTTCAGGTAAATATCCGCGGAATGAGGGTTGAATTGGAGGAAATTGAAGCAGTAATTAAACTCCATCCTAGTATTCGAGAAGTTGTGGTTTCTGCCAGAGAAGATGTATCTGGTGGTCAGCGACTAGTTGCTTATATCGTAGTAAATAACCAAGATTTTGATTCGGGAGAATTACGCAATTTCCTGTCCAGCAAACTACCAGATTATATGATTCCCCATACCTTAATGGTGATGGAGAAATTGCCAGTTTTACCCAATGGAAAATTAGACCGTAATAGTTTACCTGAACCTGATTTATCAGCAATTCAAAGTGAATTTGTAGCTCCGCAAACACCTACACAGGAAATCATTGCTAAAATCTGGGCGGAAGTTTTAGGCATCGCCAGAATTGGTATCCATGATAATTTTTTAGAATTAGGTGGACATTCCCTATTGGCAAGTTTAGTTATATCAAGATTGCGTGAGGCACTATCCATAGAATTATCTATTGCCAGTTTATTTGCTGCGCCAACAATTGCCACATTTAGTGAACAAATTGGATCTTCTGCCCAGAACTTACTGCCAACCTTAGAACCAGTTTCCCGAAATATTGAATTACCACTTTCGTTAACTCAGCAGCGGTTTTGGTTTCTGGATCAAATGGAAGGGGCAAATCCTGCTTACAATATTGTCAGAGTCCTGAATTTACAAGGATTGCTTAACTTTATAGCACTTGAAGGGGCGATCGCCACAATTATTAATCGTCATGAAACCCTGCGTACCAGTTTTGGGATTGCCGATGGTAAACGCATTCAAGTTATTACTGATAAATTAGCATTTACCTTACCTGTAATTGATTTACAAGAATTAGCAGAAGATCAGAAAACGACTGAGGCACAAAGATTAACTACTAACGAATATCTTCGCCCTTTTGCCCTAACTGAATCATCTCTCTTAAGAGTGACATTGATGCAATTGGGGGCAGAATCCCATCAGCTATTAGTAATAATGCACCACATCATTTCTGATGCCTGGTCAGCAGGGAATTTTCTCCAAGAATTATCAGTTATTTATTCAGCCTTGACAGCGGGTTTACCTTCTCCCTTACCCCAATTATCAATTCAGTATGCCGACTATGCTTATTGGCAACGACAATGGCTAGAAAATCAACCCGCGCAAATTGATTATTGGCAACAACAATTAGCAGATATTCCCGCAGTCATTGAATTACCTACAGATCGATCACGAACAGCAATTCAAACCTTTCGCGGTGATCTCCAGAAATTTCAATTTGATTCCCAACTCACTCACAAACTTAAAAACCTCAGTCAAAAATCGGGTTCTTCCCTGTTTATGACACTTCTCACGGCTTTTGTGATCTTACTTTCTCGCTACAGTGGTCAGGAAGATATTGTTGTTGGTTCTCCCATTAGTAATCGCAATCGTGTCGCGTTAGAGCCATTAATTGGCTTTTTTGTGAATACCTTAGTTTTACGGACTCGTCTCCAAGAAAATCCCACATTTGAAGAATTACTTCAACAGGTGCGACAGATGGCACTTGATGCTTATGCTCACCAAGATGTCCCCTTTGATCAACTTGTAGAAACCCTCCAACCTCAGCGCCACCTCAGTCATAGTCCCTTATTTCAAGTTATGTTTGTATTGCAAAATTCTCCCTTGTCAAAACTGGAATTAGGAGATTTGCAAGTTACACAAATAGAATTAACAAGAGGGACTGCGGGGGCAACTTTTGATTTAACCTTATCAATACAGGAAAAAGAGTCAGCATCAGGAACTGAATTAATAGGTGCATTTGAATATAATGCTAATTTGTTTAATGCTGATACTATTGCTAGGATGGTAGAGAGTTTTCACACCTTAGTTGAGGCAATTGTGGTAAATCCTCAAGAGCGGATTAGGACATTACCTTTATTAACAGCATCCCAAGAACATCAGTTATTAGTTGAATGGAATAATCCAGGAACTGATTACCCACAAAAATCCATTCCTCAATTATTTGAGGAACAAGTAGAAAAAACACCTGATGCAGTAGCGGTAGTTTTTGAAGATCAGCAATTAACCTACCAACAATTAAATTCAGAAGCTAACAAACTAGCTCATTATTTGCAGTTTTTGGGTGTAGAACCAGAAATATTAGTGGGTGTTTATTTAGAACGTTCTCTGGAAATGATAGTAGGATATTTGGGAATTTTCAAAGCTGGTGGTGCTTATGTGCCACTCGATCCTAATTATCCCCCAGAACGTCTCAATTATATGGTGGCAGATTCACAAATGTCCATCATCTTGACTCATTCTTTATTACTCCCACATTTATCATTAACCCTAGAGCAATCTGCTTGCAGCAGCGCTTCGCTATCGCAAACTAAAATCATTTGTTGGGATCAAGATTTTGAAATTGAAATTGCCAGTCAGAGTTCGGATAATCCTATTCATAATTTCACACCTGAAAATTTAGCTTATGTAATTTATACTTCTGGTTCTACAGGGCGACCTAAAGGTGATACTTTTAACCGAGACATTCCGAGACATCTGAGATATCGTGAATATCTAGTATAACATCACCAACTGAGTTAGTGAAG
>JBAXRM010000251.1:0-5475 GCA_037131225.1 Nostocales cyanobacterium ELA583
TATTGAACCATTTTACATCATTTTGATTACCAACAGCACCTATTTGACCATAATTTTCTAAATTAAATGTATCAGAACTTTCGTTATTCATACAAATATCCTCAGTAAAAAATTTATCTAGATTAGTTATCAGAACTATTGAACCATTTTACATCATTTTGATTACCAACAGCACCTATTTGACCATAATTATTAATGTAATATTCACTTTCTTTCAAAAACATTTGACCAATAGCGTAAGGAATAGAGACATCAAAATAGCCTAAATAACGATTAATTATAGCTAAATGTTGTTCTCTATAATCAGATGGTTCTTTTTTTTCCAGAAGTTTTTTAGTTTGAAAAAGTTCTTTTTTAGCCCTTTGTATCGCCGTAATTTCCTCTAATTGACACAAAGCTATTCCAAGAAGAAAATGTAAATGTGGGTCATAATCATCATAACGGATTGCAGTTTCAAAAATATTTATAGCAGCTTCGTATTGGTTTTTATTTAATTTCATTACTCCTAAATTGCCCAAAATCAAAGTTACCTCTTTCTTCTTAAAAGTCTTTCTAAAATAATCAAGGTATTCTTGTTCAATAATTCCGTTTGAGGGAACTTGAAGTTCTATAGCAGCAACAAATGCTTGTAATTTTTTTTTAATATCTATATATTCTGACATTTTACGCTTACAAGAAAATAGCTTTGACAAAAAACGCTTTATTACCTCAAGTGAAATTTGTAACCATTCATATCTCCCTTTTAATTATCGAGGATACATCAATGGTTTCGACTATTTTAGAGAAGAAGCGAATAATTACAAAAATTTCATTCATTAAGGAACGTGGATTTATTAACTTACAATTCTTGATAACGACAACCTAACTCAACATTAGATTACATCCATCAAGAGTTGCACTTTATTTAATTCTCATTCTTACTCTTAACTAAGCATTGAGATTTGATACATACAAATATACCACCTGACGATAGTGATACAACTGTCCCATATCCTACTGTTTCATACCCCAACTTCTTTGCAATTTGGTAACGGATTCTTCTAATCTGATAACTCGATGGAGATTTTATTGGATATTTTGATAACATTCGAGAAACTTCTTGTTCGTTATCAGAATTCAAGGTTTTAAAAAGAATCTTCAATTCTTCCCCAAGATTTTCTACTCCTTTAGGAATACGACCTGATATAATAAATGGAGACTGTTTTGAATATTTTTCATTGATATTTCTATATTTTTGATTTTGAAATAATAAATCACTTCTTACAAAAAAAGAGCCTGAATTTATCGTTAAATCTTCGATACCATCATTAAAAAAAATTGGGGTACTTGACTTAGCAGAATCTCCTTTTAAACTTTTTGGTTCACTTGCAAAGGTAGTACCAATTAATGGTAAATTGCTTATAGAAACAATTAACACAAAGGAAATAGAATGCTTAATTTTGTTAATCATATTATTACAGGCATCATTGGTTCTAAATACAAAAAATTCAATTTTATGACACTTTCTGAAACTGTTGATAATTAACGATTTCAGATTTTTGAAGTTTCTTTAGTAATACCTTAGCCAAAATAAGAGCCTTGGTAATTTTTGGCAAAAAAGGCAAAAAATAATCATAAGTAAGTGTTTCAAGGAAAAGGTTGTTTAGAATCTAAAACCTTTATCTTACCGTAGATACATAAAAAATCCTTGTCGGAAACCTTTAAGGAATTTTTAAGGATGATTAAAGTATTCATCCCACCCTCGCTGCCAAATTTGTCTTTATATAGTGTAAAATTTAGCAAGTTATTTGTCAATAATAAAAAATAGGTTTACTGGAATTTGCCCCCTGGTTGTGATTACCAAGGGATTTTGTTTTATTAGAAAGGTGTATTACCCGTTCTTACAACTTCCTGGATGTAGGCTTGGAAGTATTCTGAATCTAAGGAAGTTTCTACCCCACATTCAGCATGAGTAAATATACTCAAAATATTTTTCCCAGCAGGTTATTTTGTCAAAAAAAGAATTTCATAAAACAGCTAAAACCCAATCACAATAACAACTTCATGCTTTTTGCCATGTATGGAGGTATTCAATGAATTTAATCTCAAATCAACTAATTTATTGACATTATTCTCAATAAGCTTGATTCTAGCTTTAGGTAGAACTGCGATCGCCCTAATATAGAATTGCGTGTAATTGTCTGAAAGCCTTATTATCATTGGGTTATGGATAATTCCAAAAATTCAAAAAACACCTGCGGAATGTGGGTTTGATTGCTGCTCATCTGGATCGTAGATTGTTTTTTCTTCGCATACACCCTTGTCATCGAAAACTCTTAGCGAAAAACAAGAAAGTTTAATTTTCCATTCTTTGCAAATGTGGAGCAATGCAAACTTGATTGCATTATTTTCACCAAGATCCTTGCATGATTGAACGTTCAAAGCGTACTTAATAGGTATTTTATCTAGCTTATCACGTCTGGTTGTATCTAAGATTGTAAGACCGTATCTCTCTGTTGCACTATATACGCTAAAATTCTTTGTTCCGCCAGGCTTTTGACTACACAGAATTGCCTCTACTATATCTTGACTACTTTGCACCACGCCCTCCGAACGCAAATAAATAAAGAGGTTAGGATTTAATGCGATTTTAACGAGAGCTTGAACTAGATAATCCCTGTTTGGTTGATTTCCATATAAGAACCGAGCATAGGCTTCAGATAGCCCTGGATCTATATACATAATATCACTAAACATAATATTACTTGGGGACTTCCAACTAAAAAAATATCCAAAAACTAGCTGTAAAGTTTTCCTAACCGCAACCAACATTGGATGATTTATTCTTTGGAAGTTCCTTGGTGCGTTTAACTCGGTTAATTCTTTAAGAATATCTGAAATGTTTGGCTCGTCGTTCTGAATTTTGCTACCGTATCCTATCCCAATATGATAATTGACTCCATTATGCTCTATTGAACTGGTCATAAAGCGGCACGTAAGCTTGAAGCATAAAGATGCTAATATCCGATAATAGTGGGAATCCTCTTTTATCAAGAATGGTATACTAGCGATAACCTGTACGTTTGACAGGTCTGTATTTAGACGGTCGAAAAATTCAAGAATTGAAGGCTCTGGTATGCTATAATTTAAATGAAGCAGGTTCTCAATACTATAATTACCAGTCTGTTCATTATAAGCCCATAATATGGGTGTCTTGCCATGAGTTTCAGATGGATAGCGAAGACCTATTATGATCTTAGGAAGGCTGTTCATTTTAACAATTGCAAATTTGTTTGATACCAATTTTAACCACAATAGTAGCTAGAGTAAATGCTGGCATCCCTCCGCATGAGCCTGCTATCAAATCGGCAATAGATGTAACAAGTGCCACATTGTCCTGTATTTGCTCATTCTTAATCTTTTCACAGCCATTCCAGTCTTTGCAGACTCTTCTATGTATAGTCGGCTTAATTTCGGCAAATATTTTTCTGCCTACTTCAATTTGTCCTTGGGGGGAATATTGCGTGCCGTCATGCAAGTGGTACGGTAAAAGCGAATACAGCAGGCTTTCGTCAAGCGATAAAAGATCTTGGATTTCTTGTCGCTCTTCCGGGGTAAGATGATTCATGGGAATTCAAATAATTGAAATTCTAAGTAGGTAGTCAAAATTAATTGTATATGATTTTAGCCTTTAGGCTCTATATAGCAAGAGGATGCTGTACTTTAAGTTAGCAAAACTTGCAAAAAATAAACTACCCGTAATGATTCAGTTGTATTCAGGTCGTAAAATGATGGTTTGACGACATCACCCACAGGTGACAGCATTGATAAGGCAGAAACAGCCCCTAACACCTGTTCATCACTCACTTCTAATTTTTTTTACGCTTTCCCAACTTTTTTCTTTTTACTGTTAGCTGTTGAATACGCTCAATTTCATTGAGTACATCTTCGGGCTTAGTTTCAATTTCCAAGTCAGCAAGTTCACTGTCGTCATCATTTTCAATACCCATTTTATCTTGAATTGCATCAAGCATTTGCAATACCCGTGTCACCTCATGCTCAATAGCGATCGCCCCCCACATTTTAGATGTCCGCATCTTTGACACCCAATACCAATAGCTTAATTTCAAATAGCGATCGCTCCCTGCAAGAATCCCCACATTTTATAGTTCCGCATCTTTGACACCCAATACTAATAGCTTGATTTCAAATAGCGATCGCCCCGCATTTCCCCCACATTTTATATTTCCGCATCTTTGACACCCAATACTAATAATTTTATTTCAAAGAGCGATAGCGAAGCGCTCCGTAGGAATCGCCGCATTTTCCCCCACGAACCATAAGTATTAGCCTTGACTTTATCTAATTCAGATTGTTTAGCTAAATATCCCTCAGTATCGTTATTCCCCCTAATGTATCGTAATTCAAATACTTTAAATTGATCAATAGCTCTTGCTCCTACAACTTGAGCTATTTGGAAATCAGTTTTACCTTCATCGAATTTTACCAGAGCGATCGCCACTTTTTCTCTAGTCATATCTGCAAGTTGCGCTCTAGCTCGTTGTAGTTCAGCTACTTTAATTTGGAGATCCGAGATTGGCTCAAATTAATTGCATAGTTGGTTTACGCCCGCGGTGTGATGGTGCGAAGCACACTCTTTATTTCAATTGTTCTATAATTGCAAGTAAATTAGAGAAAGATAACGATGGCAGCTAAAGATAGATTTCATGCTGTGGTTAGAATTGCTTTGGAAAAGGAGCAGTGGCAGATAACCGATGATCCCCTGCGACTCGAAGTAGGCGGAACAAAGTTTGAAATTGACTTAGGTGCCCAGCAACTATTAGCAGCAGAGCGAGACCAAGAAAAAATTGCAGTTGAGATTAAAACTTTTTTGAGTGATTCACCACTAACCGATTATCATGCTGCGTTAGGACAGTTTTTGAATTATCGGCTGGCCTTAGAAATCAGTGATCCAACTCGTATTCTCTATTTAGCTGTGCCTGTAGTTGCTTATGAAACTTTTTTTAAGCGGGAATTTGCACAAATTTCATTAGAAAGATATCAAATTAAACAAATTATTTATGACCCGATTCAAGAGGTAATTGTACAATGGATACCATAAAGTCTTATCAGCATATAATTCAGTCGTTGTTGACAGATTACGCTGCTATCCCCATCGCTAATGGGTCGATAGATTGCTACACTGTTTTTGATCCGAAACAAGACCATTACCAGGTCATGAATGTGGGATGGGATGGCCATCGGCGGGTATATGGTTGTGTTTTACATTTGGATATTAAGCAAGGAAAGATTTGGATTGAGCAAAATATGACGGAAATGAGAGTAGCCCAAGAACTTGTGGATCTGGGGGTAGCAAAGGAAGATATTGTGTTGGGGTTTCAAGCTCCGGAAATGCGGCAATATACGGATTATGCAGTTATTTGACACTCTCAGGGAAGACAGCCACTGAGATTCTACTGACAGAATTAGATTAAA
>JBAXRM010000252.1:0-5458 GCA_037131225.1 Nostocales cyanobacterium ELA583
CCTTTTGCCTTTTGCCTTGCCATAACGACAATTTTCAACACTCACCTACTTATAGCTGGCTTTAATATAAAATTTGATAGATGCAGATAGTCATAATTTAACGGCTGAATTAGGAAAATAATGAAGAAAATTATCCGGTGGTTGATTTTAGGGGGAACGTTGTTTTTTTTGTTGAAAGCGTTAAAAGATAATTGGTTGGGAGTTAGTGCTATTCGGATTAATGCAATTGGATGGTTAATATTAACAACTGCTACAGGTATAACTTTAGTTGCTCATATTTGGGCGGGTTGGATTTGGACTTGGGTATTAAAGGAGTTAAATCAATCTGTATCTGTGATTGAGTTTATTCAAGTTTATTTAAAAACGAATATTGCTAAATATTTACCTGGGAATGTGTGGCATTATTATGGTCGTATTATGGCGGCTAAAAATGCTAATATTCCTACTAATATTGCTACTTTAAGTGTTTTATTAGAACCACTGCTAATGTTAGCGGCAGCTTTAATTATTATTGTTTTATTTGGTGGTAAATTAGTTGTTAATAATCTGAAATTTAATTTAGTTATTTTGCAATCTCTGGCTTTAATAATTGTCTTGGGTATACTTCACCCACGATTTTTAAACCCAGCTATTCAACTTTTAGATAAGTGGAAAAATAAGAAATCTAATGGAGAAAATGAGTTAGTTAATAGTTTTATAATTAAATGCTATCCTCTCAAACCTTTATTGGGAGAATTAGTTTTTTTAGGGTTGCGTGCTTCTGGGTTTATTTTAACTGTACTGGCGTTAAATTCTTTAACTTGGGAGCAAATACCCTTATTAGTGGGGGCTTTTAGTTGTGCTTGGGTATTGGGGTTGGTTGTTCCAGGAGCGCCTGGTGGTTTGGGGGTATTTGAAACAACAGCCATATTACTACTACAATATCATTTTCCGGCGGCTTTGGTGATTAGTGCGATCGCTCTTTATCGTCTCATTAGTATCTTAGCAGAAACTATCGGCGCGTCCTTAGCTTGGCTGCTTAGTGGTGCAGAAAAGTTTTAAAACCCTTATAAATAAAGGATTATCAATGAAGCTGCAATTTTGATATTCTTCAAATAATGTAATGAGAGCATTGAGTTTAAGCCGCTATTTTAACCGTTCAGACTGCCCATTGTGAGGCTCAAAAAAGTTTTTTGCACTGGGCGGGTATTATTGAGCGATCGCTATTCAAGTATAATAAGTCTGATTATTATAAAAATAATTATGACCGTTGATACAATTATTGTCCCTTTAGATGTACCAGATTTAGACAGTGCGATCGCTCTGATTGAGAAACTTCCCCAAGTCACTTTCTGGAAAGTTGGTTTAGAGTTGTTTACCAGCACTGGCCCCAAGATTCTAGAAATCCTCAAATCTCAAGAAAAACGAATTTTCCTCGATTTGAAATTTCATGATATCCCCAATACTGTCGCTGGTGCTTGTCGCGCTGCGGCTGGTTATGGAGTGGATTTATTGACAATTCACGCAACTTGTGGTATGGATGCTCTGAAAGCGGCGGCGGAAGCGGTACAAATTGGAGCGGAAAAAGCCGGGACAAAACCACCTAAGTTAATTGCTATTACGCTGTTAACCAGTATTTCAGCGCGACAATTGGCATTTGATTTAAAAATTCCCTTAGAATTACCAGAATTTGCTTTAGAAATGGCACTTTTGGCACAAAACTCTGGTTTAAATGGGGCGGTTTGTTCTCCCCAAGAGGTGCGACAATTGAGAACAAGTTGTGAAAAAGACTTTGTGCTGGTTTGTCCAGGAGTACGTCCTACTTGGGCGGATAAAGGAGATCAAAAGCGATCGCTCACTCCTTCCCAAGCTATCACAGCCGGGGCAGACTATTTAGTTATCGGTCGTCCTATTACTGCGGCTGCTGAACCGGAATTGGCTTGGAATAAGATTGTAGAGGAGTTAAAACAGTTTCATGAACCAAGGAGTCAGGAGTCAGGAGTCAGGAGTCAGTAGGGGGTTAGCATTGCTAACCCCCTACTGGAATTCAGGGCTTAGAGAGGAAGAAAAAAGAAGTAGGAAGAAAGAACAATATTTCTCTCCTGCTGTTTGCCTATTATATTTGATAGCCTGTAATTGCTGGCTATTTATCTCTTTTGGATTTCACTATGCTGCTTATGCGAAAAATCTGACTTCCAAACCTATAAATCCAGAGATTAGTAATTCCTGTTCTGAGCAAAGTTTAGAAACATTAACAACTCAGCTAATGTTAGATTTACCTAGCTATGCCAACCGTTCTATTCAACGTGCGCGTCGTCTAAAACGGAGTGTTGATACTTTTTCCTATATATTGGCTGCGGGTAAACCAGAGTTTCAATCTTTACCATTAAATCCCGGTATTGATAATGGGAATAATGATCAACTAGAAGGAGTAAAACAGGTTTTTTTCACTACCTTAGAACGGAAATACATCAATAAAAAAGCTGTAGAATTACAAGAATTCCACAGACTATTTTTGACAAAAACTAATATTGGCTGGACTGTAGTAATGATGTCTACCCAAAACAGTAGTTATCCTATCAAACCACCTATTGCCCCACCTAGAGATAGTAGTAATGGTGCGATCGCTCAAGGTGTTAAACTATGGTTACGGGATTGTCAGGCAACTGATAATTAACAATTACGCTTGGGGAACTTGATTTAATTCTGCTGTTAGCTTCTCTTGATTGCGTCTGCGAATTTTAGCGTAAAGTTGAATACTCACAGCCATGAAAATCACTAACCCAAAGATTAACCAAGCGGTGAGGTCAGTTGGTAAATTATTCTTGAAGATAGCCAACATGACAATTACAACTAATAGAAGTGTCGGGGCTTCATTTAAAGCGCGTAAACTTTGACCACTCCACTTACATTCGTCCGCTGCTAACTGCTTCATTAATCTACCGCAGTAATAATGATAGCCAATTAAAATTCCTACAAATCCTAATTTAAAATGTAACCAGGGTTCTTTTAAAAGTTCCATGTTGGTTGATAAAATACCAATAGCCATTGCTACCGTTACGCACATACCTGGAGTGGTAATAATATCGTAAAGACGCTTTTCCATGATTTGATACTGGTTTTTCAGTATCGTTCTTGCTGGTTCTGGTTCAAGGTTAGCTTCAACGTGGTAGATAAACAGACGGACAAGGTAAAATAACCCCGCAAACCAAACCACAAAACCAATAATATGAAATGCTTTAAACCAGGAATAAGCCATGAATTCTCACCTACCTGAATAAATTTACAGATGATTGCATCTACTCTCATTATCAGGTTACGGTGATTTCTGGCAAGGATGCAGATAGGTTAAGAAATGTAAATCTTATAGCAAGGAACAGGAGAAGAATTTTCTTCCTTCTTCCTTCGTGTACTTCGCTTCTTCGTGGTTCCTTAACTCCTGACTCCTGACTCCTGACTCCTGACTCCTGACTCCTGACTCCTGCTTTAATTCGACACAGAACGCCGGACAAAAGGTAGTAAATCTTGTAAAATCACTTCATGATAATGTTCTTGGGGATAATGTCCCACATTATTAAGTTTGATTATTTCCCCATTAGCTACAGATTTTACAAAATTTTCCGCCATATCTACAGATAACCAAGGATCAATCATTCCCCATTGGACTAAAATAGGTTGTTGCCATTCTTTAAAGCCATTTTCTATTTCTATCATCGCTTTTTCTAGTTGGAAATTGCGAATTGTTGCTAATAGACTTCTTCCAGAAGCAGAACTTTTCAAAAATGGTTTTCTATAAATATCCAAATCTTCATCTTCAATGCGGTAACGACTACCCCTTTCCAAGGTTCTATCAACTAACAAAGGATCTTGGGTAATGATATCTCCAGCTAAAGGTAAACCCATTTGCTTGATTTTCCAAGGTACTTTTGCTGTTGTGGAAATGGGTGTATTTAAAATCGCTATATTAGCAATCTTTTCAGGATAACGTAAGGCGTATTGTAACCCAACTGAACCTAAAAAGCCTTGAACAACTAAGGAAAATCTTTCTAATTCTAAAGCTTGAACAAATCCTGCTAAAGCTGTAATGAATGCGTCGGGAGTATAAGCAAAATCCTGTTTTTCGGGTTTACCGGAAAATCCGTAACCAATCCAGTCAGGAGCGATCGCTCTATTTCCCTGTGCTGCTAAACTGGGAATAACATTTCTCCAACTATAACTTTGAGAAACTATCCCATGTAAGCATAATACAGGAATTAAATCAGTTCTACCAATCGGTTCAGCTTCCCGATAAAACCATTCTAAAGAATTTACTGTAATTTTATGTTCTTGAATTGACACGCTATTTTCCTATTGGGGAATGTATATAATCATCCTACAAATAGGTAATAGGTGAGCAAATCCCATAACTACTTGATGGAAAAGAAAAAATTTTGCATTTTATGAATAAAGGTAGTTGACATAATCCTCAGAATCCGATAAGATGAATCTTGATAAGGAAGAACTATCTTGTGATAAAAGTTAATTAAACTCCAATGCCTTTTCCTTCTTCCCGCCATAACTGATTTAATCTGTTAGCGGGCATAGTTAAATAGAGAACATCTCCAGGGGCGAGAATAGTTTCTAGTAAATCCCAGCCTTGTACAGTTTCGTGGTTGATTTCCACGTACAAAGGCACAAAGTCCGCAAACTTAGCTACATCTTTCACCCACTCATCACAAAAAGGGTGTATTGGTGTAATTTTAGTTGCAAAAGCTACCCATAAATTATCAGCAATAATGCCATTACCAATAATCCTACCACCGAGAGCAGCCGCAGCAAAAGCAGGAGCAGCGAGTTCAGCGGGGCTAAATACAGCTTCAAAGTCAAATACCTGTTGTGCCATACTGGCAAAATCGGGATCAGCATAGTTGACAATTACAGGAATCTTCGGGGCTAAAGCCTTAGCTTTAAGGGCAATTTCCAAATTAGTCGCATCATTACCAGTAACAGCTAAAACTGCGGTAGCAGTGTTGATATTACTAGCTTGTAAAGTAGCGCGAAAACTGGCATCAGCAAGTATCACAGGAATACTCATACTTCTAGCAGTAGTCACATATCTATTATTAGCATCTGTTTCAATTACTACCACTTCATGTCCACTCAGATGCAGTTGTTGAACAATTCTAATGCCGAGACCACTTAAACCACAAACAATATAATGATGATGTTGAGGAATTCTCGCTGCATCCAAAAATTGTTTTAAGCGACTACCGAGGATAAAATCGGTCAGCGTAGCGTACCAAATTCCAATCACCGCAGCCCCAACGAGCATAATCACAACGGTAAATAATTTGATGCTGTCGGGTGCATTTTCGACAACTTTATCATTACCACCAGCCCCGGTAATCATCCCAACAGCAAAATATAGGGCATCAATAAAAGAGATACTATGCTTGCTGGCAACATAAGTAAATGTAGATAGTAAAATAATGACGAATAG
>JBAXRM010000253.1:0-5442 GCA_037131225.1 Nostocales cyanobacterium ELA583
ATCAAGAATATTAGTATTAACAATTACAGATAACGATTAAATATCATCCTGTAAAATCCTGTAAATCTTT
The DNA here is from genome assembly GCA_037131225.1 of Nostocales cyanobacterium ELA583. Taxonomy (GTDB): domain Bacteria; phylum Cyanobacteriota; class Cyanobacteriia; order Cyanobacteriales; family Nostocaceae; genus Dolichospermum. Next base: position 71 of record JBAXRM010000253.1, read on the forward strand.
AAATCCTGTAAATCCTGTTCACGTAGTGTGGCGTTAGCCATTTCAGACAAATAATCAATATTACACAACAGAGTAAATAATGTGGCAGACAAAAAAGTTTTATGGGTAGGAATTGGGTGCAAAAAAGGCATTTCCCAACAGTTAATTAATTCAGCAATTAAACAAGTTTTTCAAGAATATCAACTTATATATAGTCAAATAGCTGGAATCGCCACTATTGATAAAAAAGCCTCAGAAATTGGTTTATTAGAATTTTGTAAATCAGAAAAATTATCTTTAAAAACCTTTAGTACTGAAAATTTAAATAATGTATTTGTTCCCAATCCTAGTAACACTGTTACTAAGTTAATGGGAACATATAGTGTTGCAGAAGCAGCCGCTATTCTTGCGGCTTCAGAAATTACATCTGAGGAAATAACGTTATTAGTTCCTAAACAGATTTTTCGATTACTAGGGGAAGCGATAACAGTAGCTGTTGCTAAAGCTGAAAACTTGATATTTTAATCAACTGCATTAACAATCTGGTTAATAATACCGGAAACAATTGATAAAACAATTGAACCTAAAAAAGCAGGAATAAAACCCTGAATTTGAAAACCATAACTCGCAGTTAAAGAACTTGCAAACCATAGCGTTAGGGCATTAATCACAAAAGTAAATAAACCCAAAGTAATTAAGGTAATAGGAAATGCCAAAATTCCCAAAATTGGCCGAACAATAGCATTGACTAAACCAATAATAACAGCGGCAATTAAGGCGGCACTAAAACCAGTGAGAATAAAACCAGGAACGATTTTAGCCGTAATTAATAATGCTACCGCAGTACCAAGCCAAGTCAAGAGAAAGTGTTTCATGGTTATATAATTAGAACAAGATTAACGTTGTGGAGAAGTACGTTTTATGAAAACTTTCCATGTACCACCACCGACAATACCATTAGGTTTTAAACCATAGCGACTTTGAGCAGCTTTAACTGCGGCTTCTGTGGTTCTTCCGAAATCTCCATCTATTTTACCCGTTAAAAACCCCAGTTTTTGTAGTTGTGTTTGCAGCTTCACCACTTCTACACCACTCATACCTAAATTTAAAATTGGCCATCCTTCGGAGGTATATTCAATACCAGGTGTTTGTTGGTTGACAGGGGTGGGTTGAATGCTAGGTTTGGGCTGATTTTGGGGAGTTGTGCGTCTGGTAGTCGATGGTTTTTTAGCTCTATTCGGTTGGGTGGGAACAGTCGTAAAATTACTGGTAGCGACTGGGGAAGCAATAATATTTGATGGGCTGGGAAACAGTTTTTGCCAAGTGATATTATCTACATTCCCACTGGGATTTAAGCCAGCAGCTTGCTGAAACTGGGCAACGGCAATAACTGTACTCTGTTGATATGTACCATCTACAGCACCCGAATAAAAGCTCAATAGCTTCAAAGCGGCTTGAAGTTCGGTAACTCTTTCACCTTGACTACCCATGCCTAGAGGAGGACGATTAATTTTAACCTCTGTATTAGCTTGGGCAATTTTGACTGGTGCTGCTGTTGATATTAATGCAGAGGAACTAATCAACACGGGTGTGGTGGTTAATAAGAGTAAGCAATGCCAGGATTTTGTGATCATGTGGTTGGGTATATTTGCTATCAGAATACTAAGATAGAACTTTCTGATGCTTATATTACACCTGATGCTATCGCTGTTATCTTTTGAAATAACGGAGTCAGGTTTAGAATTAGAAAGTCGCTGTCTGAATAGCTTCCTCTGGTCCAACTAAAGATAAATAAGGATCTTGCAAATATTTACGAGCCGCTGTAATTGCTGCCGTTGCAGTGACATTATTAATTAATTCGGGAAACTTTTGATCAAATTCAATTCCTAAACCCAATATTTCATACCAACCATAGATTTGAGCAATATGTCCATTAGTTTGTTTACCCAACGCATATTGACCAATAATTTTGTTTTTAGCAGTTTGTAATGCTTCTATTGATAGTTCGGCATTAGATAACAATTCTACTTCATGGCGGAGTCCATTAAAAGCAATTTTGGTATTTTCCGGTGCTGTCCCAATATAAACTACAAAGGAAGCGGGAAAAAGTCGAGTTGAATAAATAGCAGACACGTCATAAGCTAAACCTTGCTTTTCTCGTAATTCTACAAACAAACGACTCGAAAGACCATTACCTAAATAGGTGCAAAGTAATTTGAGAGCAGCATATTCTGGATGAGTTACCGCTGAACCTAAATAACCCAGCATGATAATTGATTGTTGTGTATTTAAGGGTTTAAGGCAAGATTTAGGTGATACGGCAATGGGTGATAAATTAAGAGTAGGTTGGGCTGAAGTGGGTATTTCCCAATCACCAAAAATACTATTTACTAATTTCTCTGCTTGTGTTGGTGTAATGCGTCCAGCAATGCTAATTACAATATTATCAGGGCGGAAATGAGTTTGATGATATGCTACTAAGTCATCACGGGTAATGCTGCTCATACTTGTTTCATCACCTAAAACTGACATAGAGTAGGGATGATTGGGGTACATTATCTGACGCAATTGCTCAAAAGCCAGCCCAAAAGGTTGCTCTTTTTGAGAACGAATATCTTGGATTGCTAACCGCTTTTCTAATTCTATTTGATTTTCGGGAAAAGTAGGCGATCGCAATAATTTTCCAGCTAATGCTAAAATATCAATAAAATCAGTAGTTACTGTCTTCAAAGATAGCAAAAAATAATCTGTAGCCGCATCTGTACCTAAACTAGCCCCCACAGATTCGACTTTTTCAGCAATTTCTAAACTGGATAAACCATCACAGCCCTTTGTCATTACTGCTGACAACAAATGTGCTAAACCAGCTTTTTCTCGGTTTTCATGACAACTACCAGCCCGAATAAAAATCCGTCCAGCAATAATATCAGCAGCTTGATTTTCTGATACTAATAAAACAATGCCATTACTTAATACAGTGCGATGAATCAGAGAGCGACTATTAATAGGTTGCATTTTTAATTTCACGGGTTAATAACTAACAAGGCTTGAGAATTGTCACAGTATAATTATCTGGTGAAAGATACTCTTGAGCTAATTTTTGCAGTTCTTGAGCATTTAAAGATTGGATTTCTTGGGGATAAGTAACAGCTAATTCAGCATGGTCAATAGTATGATAATAACCATAAATATCAGTTAGTTGATTTGGTGTTTCTGTGGAAAAGGCATACTCGTTACATAAAAGCCTCTGAATGCGATTTAATTCTTGCTGACTAATTTCTTGATTTTGCAATTCTTGTAAATGTGAACAAATCAAATTTTCAACTTGTTCCAGATATTCTAATTCTAACCAAGCCGTAATTGTGAATAAACTTGATTCTTGTTGTAGAGAAAAATCACAGTCAATGTCTTGAACAAGTTGTTTTTCTTCTCGCAAATCAGATACTAAGCGAGAAATTCTCCCTTCCCCTAGCAGCACTGATAATAATTCTAAACCATGAACAGCCCGAATTTTTTCGACTCCAGGAACTTTCCACCCCATGATTAACCGTGCTTGTTCTATTCTGGGTAAAATCAACTCCTGACGACAAATTCCGGAAATTATTGGGTCTGTAACTTTCACAAATTGGGGACAATTATCCCGTTGAGGAAAATCTGCAAATGTTCGGTTTACCAACTCCAAAGCGGCTTTTTCTGCAATTCCCCCCACTACAACCACAGTCATATTTTCTGGTTGGTAGTAACTGCGGTAAAAGCAGCGCATAGCTTCCGGGGAATGCTGCATTAATTCTTCTTCAGTTCCTAATACAGAACGTCCGTAAGGGTGCTGTTGGTAAATATTTTTAACTAGAGATTGAAAACCAACCCAATCGGGATCATCATTGTAAGAACGAATTTCTTCTAACACTACATCCCGTTCTCTGATAAATTCGTCGTCAGGAATGGCTGCATTCAGGAGTAATTCTCCTAAATGGGGAAGGGTATGCTCTAGATAATTAGCCGCGGTTGTAATGGAATAATGGGCGTAATCGTGGCTTGTTGCGGCATTGCTCACCCCACCGATTTTTTCAATGTGATAATCAAATTCCCCAGGAAGTAGGTTGGGTGTGCCTTTAAAAATCATGTGTTCTAAAAAATGCGCCATACCAAACCAAGGTTCTGGTTCTAGGTTAGTTCCCGCACGCACCCAAACATCAGCTACCACTACGGGTGTAGTGGAAATCTCTTGATGAATAAATGTTAAGCCATTATCTAATTTGATAACAGAACCGGGAAACACTTTGTGAGTTAGTTGTTTTGACAATTTTTTGTAGCTTCAACCAAAATTTAATTTTGTCATTCTAACCTTGAATTTGGGGAAATAGACAATTACAGCAGGATTTCCGTTGAGTGTTGTAATTTTATGGGATAACCGACCACTCCAGGCACAGAGGATACGGAGAAAATACCGATGAAATTTGCTATAAAACTTTAATCTTCAGATTTTGCTAACCATGCCAGTAAATCATCCAAACTGCTAAAATCCAATAATGCTTCACTCAAATCTTCCAACTTATTCTAATGGTAAACTAGAAATAGAAGTGCGTATTTTCTTAGATACTTTTCCAAATCGCTTAATCAACTGTCGAATAACTAAATTAACAAAAAATCGCATTACGGGTTTTTACTTTGGTAGAGTTTGTTGTCCGCGAAGCACTGCAAAAATCACAACGAGTTATTTCACGTCTTTATGATGGTAATCCTAATCGAGCCACTGCGCGTCCTTCTGCTGAACAATTACGCCTCTTTCTGATCTTCAACGACAGATACTTTTTTTGATGAAATTGCCTGAGTCTCTTTATCAACTACATCTCTCACCCTGCAAGACTTAATTCTTTATTAGATTTCTAAAATGAGCGAACGGACAGTATTAGGGGGTTATAAATAGCAAAATCCCCAGCTTTTTGAATAAGCTAGAGATCTAAAAAGTGCTGCTATGAAATAATTTTGGTTATGGCGTTACTTTTATGGAGAATTAAATAGGTAGATATCAAATATCCTCTTATGAAGGAGGATAACCAGCAGCAATCAAAGCCTCTTTAATTACAGTTTCTGAAGCTTGAGTTTCTACATTGACAAACTTGGTTTTAGGATCAGCTTCCACAATAGCATTAGCGTCAACAGCTTTAACTGCATTGGTAATATTATTAGCACAAGTACCACAAGCCATTCCGGGAACAGTGAGTTTAATTGTCATAAGTAAAAAGGAGTGAAAACTCTATTAAAAGTAACAAAAATATGCGTCTTAAGTAACTAAATTATGGTTGAAAAGACAGTATATCCTAAATTTCCTAGATTAATTACTCCCGGTTCGCCCATTTTTGCGAGAGTTAGAAGAATTCTACTCAGGAGTA
>JBAXRM010000254.1:0-5421 GCA_037131225.1 Nostocales cyanobacterium ELA583
CAATCAAAAACATCATCCTGAAAATCCTCAAATCCTGGATATCCTGATTCAGACATTCAAGGATTTTTGTGGAATTTGAGGATTAAGCACAAAAAATTCATCTATTTTGTAGATAACAATCAAAAACATCATCCTGAAAATCCTCAAATCCTGGATATCCTGATTCAGACAGTGATTAATATTGCTGTTTTAAATAATTTGATAAATAAAAACCCTATATATGGGCGCACACTTTTCCACTCATAACATAAGTGTAATTGAGACTGAGAATTTTGTCAAGGGCTGAATCAGGATTTTCAGGATAAATTATTTGTGTATAGTTTGCACAATTTCCCAGGTATAACAGAAGCATGGTGGAAACTGAGAATTAAGGTAAATACTTTTGTACGACAGTCCAACCACTGAAGGATACCCAAGCAAATCCTAATAATAAGCAGAAATTACAACTAAGATGTAATGGTCTAGCCCAAGACTTTCCGGTACTAATTTGAATGGCACTAAATGCGGATACTAAAACTAAAATGACGACTATTACCCCAGCGACTAAATGTGGTGAATGTCCTAATGAACCAAAGTGTCCTAATGTGCCAACAATGCCAACGGCTAGAAGTAGTAATACTAGACTAACCATAGTTATGCCGATTATATAATGGAGCGATAGCGCAGCGCTCCGTGGGAATCGCACCTGCTGACGATACCAAGGTAAGAGAATACCGAAAGATTCTGGGTTTGTTCTAACCCGTAACATCCAAAGACCAGTTATGGCTAAAAATAAATAGGCTAGTAAAGATAATCCCATTGACCAAGCGGCTATTTTCCATAACCATAGAAAGGAAGGTAGGTGCATAAAACAGTTCAGTTCCAGAAAGTTACCTATTGAGCTTAACAGGACTTAGGCTTTTTTCGGTATGCACTTGAATGAAATCCAGAATTTACCTAAAAAACAATCCACCAAAAGACTTTTAATTCTGTTCCCTGTTCCCTGTTCCCTGTTCCCTACTATAAACATAAATCAAAATTATGGCTGGTTCTAGAAATGATTGGTTTCCCACGTCTGTTTGGCATTTTTCCCTAGAAAATTATCAACAATTAAATCCTCCACTCTTACAAACTATCTATGGGGAAGAACGTCGAGATAGTCAGGGTGAGAAGTGGTCAAATATACTAGAATGGCATAGTACAGATAGGTTGCATGAAAGGGATAGTTTTGACAACCTTATAGAAATAATTAATCAAAATGTCTTAGAAGTTGCCACATTTTTGCAATGGGACTTATAAAAGTTTAGTCTCAAAATTACAACTTGTTGGGCAATTATTAATCGTAAACTTGCCTCCAACTCTGTACATAATCATCCCAACTCAATTTTAAGTGGAGTTTATTATCTGAAAACTCCTGAAAATTGTGGTGGCATATTTTTCTCTGATCCGCGACCAGCTTCACAGATGATAGTACCACCTTCCATAGAGTTTAATCTCTGGACTTTCCCCAAAATTACTTATAAAGCTCGTGAAGGGACAATGTTAATATTTCCCAGTTGGCTGTTACATGGTGTGGAAATGAATATGAGTAATGAAGATCGGGTGTGTATTAGTTTTAATATTGGCATAGTACCTATAAATAGATAATCTTGCCTTAATCAAAATTAACTTTTAGCAGGATTTTTAATCAAGAAATAGCCAATTCATAGTGCATTCTTAACCTCTGAGTGAGATGCTAATAAAAAGTGATATTCATATTCGGTAAATTAGGTTTTCCTGAATTTACCAAGCATTGATTCAGTAAGCATTACAAAGAAGATTGAGGGATTTTATGGCTATATCATTCGATACAACCCAACCGTCTCAAGTAAAAGGATTAAACGGTTACACAGTCGATCCTATTTTTACTGTTGGTGATAAGATAGGCGACTATGTTCCCCCCGGTATTCTTGACGGTATTGGTGCTTTTTCACTTAACGACACAACCGTTCGTTTTTATGTTAACCACGAATTAGGTAGCGCAGTTGGTTATAAGTATAAGCTGCAAAACGGTACAGAACTTACTGGCGGAAGAGTTAGCTACTTTGATGTTGACAAACGCACATTACAAATAGTTGATTCTGGTCTTGCTTATAACAAGGTTGTTAACCGCGCAGGTAATGTAGTATCATCCTCTGCCGCATATTCAGCTACAAACGTCAATGGTATTGATATAGCTGGTGGATTCAACCGCTTCTGCTCTGCTGCTTTATTTGAAGCAAACCAGTTTGGTGTTGGTAAGGGTTTAACAGATCGCATTTTCTTTACTGGTGAAGAAAGCGGACTATCTTCTGCCTATGCTTTGGATGCTAAGAGTAATGCTTTGTATGCTTTGCCTTGGTTTGGTCGTGGTGGATTTGAGAATGTTACCGAAGTTGATACAGGCACAACTGACAAAGTTGCCTTTATCATCGGTGATGATCGCTCCCCCGCAACTGGAGTTCCGTTAATTCTTTATGTTGGTACTAAGGTTGCTGGTAGTAATGATTTCTTAGCACGAAATGGTTTGACCGGCGGTAAACTATACGTTTGGGGTGCTGACGATCCTAAGGTTGCTAACGATCCTATAGAAGCAAATCCCACACAATTCAATGGTAACAATAACTCTCTAAATGGCAAATTTGTAGAGATTAAGCATTACGACGCTACCAAAGCTGGCACAACAGGATACGATTCTTTAGGCTTTGTTACACAAGCAACACAAGACTCTTTAGCTTTCGCTCCAACTGATCCAAATGCAAAAGCATTCGGATTCGTTCGTGTTGAAGATGTAGCTACCAATCCTAAAGATGGGACTCAAGTCGCTTTTAATGCTACAGGTAACTCTTCACTGTTTGGTAGTCAAGATTCTTGGGGTACAGTCTACAGAATTGATATTGACTTCAATAACATTGCTACTGGTGACATCGTAGGCAAGGTTGATATCCTCAACGATGGTAATGTCACCAAAGATGCTGGTCTGCGTAGCCCTGATAACCTCGATTGGGCTGATGATGGCAAAATTTATCTGCAAGAAGACCCTGCGTTTGCTGACTTTGGGAAAACTTCTGGATTAACAAATTCTATCTTCAGCATTGACCCATCAGTAGCTAACCCCTCTTCAACTTTAACCCGTGTTGCCATAGCTGATCGCTCGGCCGCAGGACTTCCCGCTACTCAAACAGACTCTGCTCCCACTGATTTAGGTAACTGGGAAACTTCTGGTATTCTTGATGTTTCCACTTTGTTTGGTAACGCTCCTGGTTCTATGTTGGTGTTTGATGTGCAAGCGCACTCTCTGGTCAACGGGACAATTATTACCGCAACCAATATTGATGGTAATGGCGACGGAACTAAAACTGCTGCTGAAAACCTTGTTGAAGGTGGTCAGTTATCGTTCTTGATTGCGCCTAATGCCAATTTGATTCAGGATACACAATACTTTGCTGGTACACCTAATGCCGATACAATTGTAGCCAAGCAAACTCCTGGCTTTGGTGGTATTAAGGATGTCGTGTTTAGTGGCGCTGGTAATGACGAGGTTGATAGTGCGGCTGCGGGCGCTCTTGCCAGTAATAACATTATTGACAGTGGTAGTGGCAATGATACCGTGTTTTTAGCCAATGGCGATCGCGCTTTTGGTAGTGATGGCAATGACACATTTTTCGGAGATGAAGCCAGTAATTTCCGTGCCTCTGGTGGCGCTGGTAATGATATCTTCTTCCTGGGTAATGGTTCTAATGGTCGTGCCTTGGGTGGTGATGGTAACGATACCTTTGAAATCGGTCTTGGTGGTGGTCACACCCTAGCTGGTGGTGCTGGCGCTGACCAATTTTGGATTGTTTTTGGTGAATTAACCAAAGCTACTAACACCATTCTAGATTTCCAAATTGGTACTGATGTAATTGGTATTTCTGGCGCTAAGAGCTTAGGCATTACTACCGCCAATCTAACTTTGACTCAAGTTGGTGCTGATACTGCGGTTATCTTTGGTGGTCAAACTTTAGCCACTTTAACTGGTATTCAAGCCAGCGCTTTGAGTGTAGCTAATCCTAATCAGTTTGTTCTGGTTTAATGAGAACCAGCATTTAATAGTAATTACTTGTGATTAAATCCTTGGCAGGACTTGATATTTTTCCAAGTTTTGCCAAGGTTTTTTAACTTTTGAATATTGTGGCTAAGTTTGAGAATTTGATCCTCTTTTTACCTCAACCAAGTTATAAAACGAATTTTTTAATCAAAAAATTATTAAACCATAGTCCCATCTTAACCTTTGCGTGAAAATTTAATGAAAGGTAATATTCATACTCAGGTAAGTTAGGTCTTCCTCGATTTGCCAGACCCGAATTTATTCATTCAGTAATCATTGCAAAAGGAATTAAGGGGTTTTATGGCTAAGAATACAATTATTATGATTGGCGACGGTTTAGGCTGGGAAATGGCTCGTGCCGCCGCTATCTATAAGCAAATTCAAGCAGGGAATCCTGGAACTAAACTTAGTGATTTCTATACATCAGGTGAAGGAACAGGGCTTAATTTCCAAACATTAACAGGCTACACCTATGCCACTACCTACGGAACCACAATTGCTGGTACAGATGGAGTTTTTAATGCTGGGATTTCCGCTCTTAATGGTAATACCTTCACTACTCCTACAGGTACTGCTCCTATCCGTACAGGGTTTGCATTTAATCCCACATTTAACCCTGGAACTACACCTAATGGTGGCGCAAAAGTTAGCGATGGTGTAGTTGGCAACCTTGTTGGTTACGATCCAGTAAAAGGTGGTATCAATCCTTGGACACCGGGTACTGACTCTAATTATATCAAGTATAGCTATCCCGATTCTGCCAACACGGCGACTACACTTTATTCAGGTGTTAAGAGTTACAACGGTGCTATTGGTGTTGATATTTTTGAAGATCCCGTTGAAAGTGTGCTTTCTAGAGCGGCATCTGTTGGTAAATCAACTGGTTTAGTCACATCTGTTCCTATTGACCACGCTACCCCTGCTGCTGCTGCTGCAAATGTCAATAATCGCAACAAGTTTGATGGTGACTTACCTGCATTAGACAATATCTTGCAGCAAGAACTTCGTATTTTCCAACCAACTGTACTCCTGGGTGGTGGTCATCCCCTTTCTAATACTGGAAACCCCTTACCTACTGGTGTTGAGCCAAGAGACAATACTTACATCAAGGAATCCACTTACCAAGAGTTAAGTAAAAAGCCCACGACCAACATCTATGATTACACCTTCTTAGAACGTGGTGCCAATGCGGCTCAAACTCTAGCAAATACGGCTGCTCAACTTGATCCAGAAAAAGGCGATCGCTTACTTGGTTTGTATGGTGCGCGTGGACAAGATGGGATCTACTCTGTCACCCAGATTTCAGAAAGCCCTAAAAGATATAATGTAAAAGA
>JBAXRM010000255.1:0-5259 GCA_037131225.1 Nostocales cyanobacterium ELA583
AATGACAAAAAGAGACATCGTTCTTAAGATCGCTCAGGATTGTGATCTTACACATAGAAGTAGAAGTCGAAATCGTGGAACGAGAAGCTGAAGCGCGGAAAGTCACAGAAATGATTGACGCGTCTGACTTGGCTCACCTCATTCGTCGTCCCCCTGTTGTCACCATCATGGGTCACGTAGACCACGGTAAAACCACTCTCCTCGACTCTATTCGCAAAACCAAGGTTGCATCTGGGGAAGCTGGCGGTATTACCCAGCATATCGGCGCATATCACGTTGATATCGTCCATGAAGGCAAACCACAGCAGATTGTCTTCCTCGATACTCCCGGTCACGAAGCCTTCACAGCTATGCGTGCTAGAGGAGCCAGGGTGACAGATATTGCCGTTCTCGTTGTCGCTGCTGATGATGGTGTTCGTCCCCAAACCATCGAAGCTATTAGCCACGCGAAAGCTGCTGATGTCCCCATTGTTGTTGCTATCAACAAAATTGATAAGGAAGGCGCACAGCCAGAACGGGTTAAGCAAGAACTCACCAATTATGGTCTGACTGCCGAGGACTGGGGTGGTGAGACAATCATGGTTCCTGTCAGCGCCATTAAGGGCGAAAACCTGGATACCCTCCTAGAAATGATTATGTTGGTGTCGGAAGTAGCTGAACTATCCGCTGATCCAGATCGGGTCGCAAAAGGAACAGTCATTGAGGCTCATTTGGATAAGGCTAAGGGCGCAGTTGCTACCTTACTGATTCAAAACGGTACTCTCCACGTTGGAGATATGCTAGTTGCTGGTTCAGCCTTCGGTAAAGTCCGGGCTATGGTTAATGATCGCGGTAAGCGTGTAGATATCGCCGGTCCATCCTTTGCTGTGGAAGTATTGGGCTTAAGTGATGTCCCTGCTGCTGGTGATGACTTTGAGGTTTATGAAAATGAGAAAGAGGCTCGGACCATAGCCAGCGATCGCGCGGACAAACAACGTCAATCTCGCTTGTTGCAAGGTCGTGTTACCCTCACAACCCTATCAGCACAAGCACAAGAAGGCGAGTTGAAAGAACTCAACTTGATCCTCAAGGGCGACGTGCAAGGTTCTGTCGAAGCTATTATCGGCTCTCTGCGCCAAATTCCGCAAAACGAAGTCCAAATTCGGATGCTCTTGGCTACGGCTGGAGAAATCACCGAAACAGATATAGACTTGGCTGCGGCTAGTAATGCCGTCATTATTGGTTTCAACACTACCTACGCCAGTGGTGCTAGACAAGCTGCTGATGAAGCAGGTATAGATGTCCGGGAATATAACATCATCTACAAACTCTTGGAAGATATCCAAGATGCTTTGGAAGGTCTCCTAGAACCAGAATTAGTGGAAGAACCCTTGGGACAAACAGAAGTTCGTGCTGTCTTCCCAGTCGGTCGTGGTGCAGTTGCTGGTTGTTATGTACAATCTGGTAAGCTTGTCCGTAATTGTAAAGTACGCGTGCGTCGCTATAACAAGGTCGTTTACGAAGGTGTTCTCGATTCCCTCAAACGGATGAAAGAAGATGCTCGTGAAGTTAACGCAGGTTATGAATGTGGTATCGGCATTGATAAGTTCCATGATTGGGTGGAAAATGACATCATTGAATCCTACCAATTGGTAACTAAACGTCGGACTCTGACTATGACAAAGTAGTCCGGTGAGGAGAGCGTTGAGTGCTGAGTTGATGAGTGTTGAATTAAGACTGTTTCGAGTTCAATACTTAAAAATTAAACTCAGCACTCCGTCATTTGTGAGTGAAGGAGTCACCGAGTCAGGAGAAAGAAGGAGTAAAACCCTTTTTTAGAGAGAGTTTCATGATTAATTAATGTCTTAACTTTTGAGCGGTTGTTATAAATTTAAAAAAATCTCTGTTTAATTAAGAACAAGTTGTTTTAGAAATTTCTCGCAGAAAATTTTACATTTAGTGATGAATGAGACAGAATTTTCCGGTATAAAACCATTATCTTGAGAAAAGATTAAAGAAAAATTTTCAATTTTAGATTTGGGTAACTAGATTTACGTTTTCCCCTTGAGTGCGAAATAAATTATCAATCTGAAATCTAAAATCCCAAATTGTTTAACTCTGGAAGTAAAAAAAAAGGAATGAGGAATTATGGCTCAATTTCCAACTTCTAGCGATTACCCGCATAGTGACAACAGCAAAGGTTATGTCAGCGGTGAGCGTAAAGATCATCAATTATCTGCTAATACTCAATTTTGGCATAACCTGAAATACGTGATTTCTGCTAGTTCCGGTTTTAAAAGATGGCAATTAGAATGTAACACTAAATTACAAAGCCTACGTCTAGATCAGCAAGTACAAATGTATTTAAGAGAGACTTTAGAAACTTTAGCCTATTAACCTTTGCAAAATATTTACCACTTGCTTTGAGCAGGGTAGTTGAGGATGAGAAATCTTATCCTCAATTTTTATGTATAGAAAAGAACAGGCAAGAAAACGGAGATAACAGTCCAGAGGAAATTGGATAATAGGCTAAAAGTCACTGAACTGTTAAGTTAACTGATTTTTTTAATTATAATTTTAGCTGAATAAGTGCGAATGATCCGTTATAGTTTGTCATGGGTTTTACAGATGAATATCTGTTACCTTATGCCTTTGTGAAATTACCATCATTAAGCACATTATTCAGTAAAAAAAATGAAAAATCAGGGTTTTCACATCTCCCGTTTATCTTTGCAAACTAGCCTCACAGCTTTATTATTAATTGCTGGTAGTTCTACCTTCATACCTAGTCAACTTAAAGCAGGTTCTGCCCCAATTTTAACAGCCCAAGCTCCAGCCAGCACCACTGTAATTTACGTTAACTCAGCGACTGGACAAGATTCTGGTAGTGGAACTACAGAAGCACCCTATAAAACAATCACTTTTGCCCTTTCTAAGGCTCAACCAGGTGCAGTAATTCAGGTTGCTCCTGGTAACTATACTCAAGATAAAGGCGAAATATTTCCTCTTGTCCTCAACTCAGGAGTGACACTTCAAGGTAATGAATCCAATAAAGGTGAGGGAATTTTAATTATCGGTGGTGGTTATTACACTAGTCGCACTTTTGCTAGACAGGATATTACACTATTAGCTAACAATAACACCACCATTACTGGTTTAACTCTGACTAACCCTAATTCACGGGGAACGGGTGTATGGGTAGAATCTAGTAACCCTGTAATCAAAAATAGTACCTTTATTAACAGCGTCAGAGAAGGGATTTTTGTTACAGGTACGGGAAATCCCCAAATTGAAAATAACATCTTTTTGAAAAATCAGGGCAATGGGATTTCTATTACTAAGTCGGCCATTGGTGTGATTCGTGGTAACTTATTTCAGGATACTGGTTTTGGGGTAGCGATTGGTGGTAGTTCGACACCTTTGTTAGAAGGTAACAACATTACCCAAAATACAGATGGTCTTTTTATCTCGGAAACTGCAAAACCCATACTCCGTAAAAATGCCATTCGTAGCAATAAACGGGATGGTGTAATTGTTACAATTAATGCGATACCTGACCTTGGCAGTAGTGAAAGTCCTGGGGGAAATTTGATCCGTGATAATGCTCGCTATGATTTGAACAATGCTACTAAAGGTAGTAGAATTACGGCGATTGGTAATGATATCAATGAAAAGCGGATTTTCGGCGCTGTTGATTTTGTTGCAGCTACCGTTACTACTCCTGGTGATACTAATACAGGTAATACTGCTTTTAAAGATGTGCAAACAGGTTACTGGGCAAAAGCTTACATTGAAGCTTTAGCTTCTCAAAATATTATTGCTGGTTTTCCGGATGGTAGCTTTAAACCCAATGAACCCGTAACTCGCGCTCAATTTGCAGCGATTATCAACAAAGCTTTCAAACCAACAGCAACACGGGTAGCAATTACTTTTAATGATGTAAAAAGCAATTATTGGGCTTTTAGTGCCATTCAAACAGCTTCTAGTAGTCCGTTCCTGTCTGGTTATCCTGATTTAACCTTTAAACCGGAACAACAAATTCCTAGAGTGCAAGCAATAGTTGCTTTAGCTAATGGTTTGGGTTTAACTGCAAATACTCAGACTGTGATTAACTTTTATACTGATGCTAGTCAAATTCCCAGTTATGCAGTTGGTCCAGTAGCAGCCGCAACTTCACGGCAATTAGTCATTAATTATCCCACTGTTAAGGAGCTTGCTCCTAAGCGTCAAGCAACTAGAGCCGATATTGCGGCTTTTGTCTATCAAGCCCTGGTTAATGCTGGTCGTGTTCAACCCATTAATTCTCCCTATTTGGTAACTGGTAAGTAGGCAGGGGTAGGAGGTAGGGGAGCAGAGGGGCAGGGGCGAAATAATATGACCTTCCTTTTGCCTCTCACTTCTTCTTTCTGTTTTCCCATTTCCAGAGAAGTACCATTAACCCAATTACTCCTAGTTGGATTGCGAAATTAGGCGCTGCTTGTTCTATATCGCGTCCTGCTAGGAGTTGAAAGAAGAAGACGAATGCACCAATAAAGCCGGAAGCACCGACACTAATATAGATAAATTGCCTTAACCCTCGATAGGGTGCGGCTACTTCGGCTTTGAGGCGTTCATATTGTTGGGGGTTGAGATTTTTTGGAGAATTTGGTTTTATCATTAATAAATTATGTTATAATGTGTGACTGTGTACGCCGATGTGGCTCAGGGGTAGAGCAACTGATTCGTAATCAGTAGGTCGTGAGTTCAAATCTCATCATCGGCTTTAAGTAATATAACTGTACATTTGTTGTACATTAACAATTTATTTGTCACTGTTAACAGATTAATGTCATTTTTAACTAATTCGTGTCACTGTTAACAAATTAATTGTCCTAACTATCACAAGCAACACTATATAAATACAGTGTTTTCAGAGTTAAACTCACGACCTACTGATCTTTCAACCCACCTAAATATTTTTTTGTATTTTTGCACTAACGCATTTCAACCAGCCCCACTCCGGGAGGGGTGTTGAAACTTCTAGAATTAATTGCTCTGCTGATGCCCCAGCCATTAACTTTCAACCAGCCCCACTCCGGGAGGGGTGTTGAAACTTTAGTCATTATGATGGATAATATCAAAATCGGTGACTTTCAACCCGCCCCACTCCGGGAGGGGTGTTGAAACACAAGTCTTATTTTCTCCCACTTTGCAACGGTTTCTTTCAACCCGCCCCACTCCGGGAGGGGTGTTGAAACCAAAGTTATGAATGATGGTTATTTAAAAGTATTAGCTTTCAAC
>JBAXRM010000256.1:0-5242 GCA_037131225.1 Nostocales cyanobacterium ELA583
GACCCCGAAGAAGCTGAACAAAAAGCTAATGATTTAGATAATAAAATTTCCCCTAGCGTGGCGCAAGCCATATCAGGATGTACAGGATTATAGGATGTACAGGATGTAAGTGTTTTATATGCGATAGCGAAGCGCTCCCTAGGAATAACTCATCATCCCAATAGATAGTAAAAAGCGTAGGCGAGCCAAATTAATACTATCTTTTTGTTCGGCATTCTCCATTAGACTCAGACTTTCTTTAAACTTGGTTATTTGTATTCCATTTCCTACATGATGCTGTTGTGTTTGGCAATGGTGGTAGATAGTTTACCCATTACTCATCATTTAGTGAGTACAGTCCTTCATCAAATGCGCTTGTAGTCATGCTCAGGACATAGATACCAGATCCCCGACTTCTTCGAGAAGTCGGGGATCTATTAATTCAGGGTATTGATTCTTGAACGATGGTAGCCAAATCATAGAATAGTGGGTTTTGTCTGTATTTTGTAATCAAAGTTTATATTTAGCTAAATTCCTATAATTTAATCTTTTTTTTAGAATAAGCTACTATCTTCTTGTGTATTGTATCAATCAGACTGTATTTAGTTCTACTTAACTAAAGAAATTTAAGAATATAAATATGAAACGTTTAGTTGTTTGCTGCGATGGAACTTGGCAAAATTTGACTAGTAACTACCCTAGTAACGTAGTGAAATTGAGTCAGTATGCCAAACGAATTGCCAGTGATAACATACCACAAATCGTTTTTTATGGTGCAGGAATTGGTTCTGAGAATAAAAAGATTCTAGGTGGTGCTACTGGACTAGGCATTGATAAAAGCATACAAGATGCCTATAAATTCCTCTGCCTCAATTACGTTGATGGTGATGAAATTTACCTATTTGGCTTTAGTCGTGGTGCATACACAGTCAGAAGTTTAGCAGGGATGATCTATTGCTCAGGTCTTCTCAGCCGCCAATATATTACTCGAGTGCCTCAAGCCTACGATCTTTATCGTAACAGAAGTTTGCCACCCAGTGATCCAAAGGCTATTGAATATCGTAAAAAATATGGGAAAAATGACGGAAAACCTGTTGATATTACCTTACTTGCTTGTTTTGATACTGTAGGTGCGCTGGGACTTCCTTTACTACCTATGTTCAAAATGTTTTCTCCAATACTTCATAGCCATTACAAATTCTATGACACTACTTTAAACAAGTATATTCAAAACGCACTGCACGCTATGGCAGTAGATGAAATTCGGGAAATTTTTGATGTAACCCCGATGAGCAAAAACCCCGATGCTCCAAATCAACGGCTAATTCAAAATTGGTTTCCAGGTAATCATGGTTGCGTTGGTGGTGGTACTGAAAAACACGCTCCGTTATCTAATGGCGCATTCAAATGGATGATAGATTCCATAAAAGGCTTAGATTTAGGACTAGAATTCGATTTCGACTCAACAAAAACTGCTCTAGATCCTACGATTAATTTTACTAACAATCCAGGCATCTATAAATTGGTAGGAACTAAATTTCGTGATGTTGGTAATCAACTTAGTGATCTTCATGAAAGCACAGTTGATCGATTGGAAAAGCGTGAAGATTATAGACCAAAAAATTTAGCACAAATTATTTCCCAATTGAAGCTGAACTAATGATCGATAAAAACGGAGTATTCTTTGTTTAATGATTTGATTACAGCGGTTTCCGCTCTTGTGAGGTACATCTTAGCCCCCTCATCGCAAGCGATGAGGGGGTTGGGGGTGGGGTTCTTGTACCTCATAACACCGGGAAGTGCTGTAAAGACCTAAATTTCAGAAATTACCAGTTTCAAAGAACATTTTTATGCAAGATGAAACAAAACAGGTAGAAGAAACAATTGCCGAATATAACAGCCTGGGTGAACATCTTGGTAGGTGTAATTATTCCCGAAGTAATCAAACAAATTCTATTATTACGTCCAGGCATAAAATTATTTCCCGGTGATGAAGGTAAAGTTGAATATCAAGGTTATATTCCTAGACAGTTTGTGATTGGTTATGACAAGTAATCAGAATTTATCAGATTTATTTACAGCTTTTGCAAAATTTATCAATATCCCCAGGAGTCATTATGTCCAAACTGAAAACCATTCTTGATGAACTTAAACAAGTTTTTGGAATTAAATTAGCCGACAGCGATTTAGGAAAAAACAAAGTTAAAAAGAAGGCTAAAAAAAGTATTGTTCAAATCCATAAACAGGAATTTGATAAACCTCTTGATCAATTACATAAAGCAACTGGTAAGTTGGTTTTTAGTGATACCAATAAGCCTGTACACAATATCCAATTAGAATTGTGGGATAGAGATATCGGTACACCTGGAGACTATTTAGGTCGCGGTGAAACTGATTATAATGGTCAGTTTACAATCTACTATAATCCAGGTAAGGCAGGTTTTCTAGATCAACCTGATTTAGAATTAAGATTATTAGAAAGTCGTATCCGCTTTGATAGTGATAATCAGCCAGTTGCTACCTATCGCATTACTTATACTATCAAAGGTGGAGATAATGTCACTCAAAAAGAATACGACTTCGGTACTTGCACTGTTCCTTACTGGCTTTATAAACCAGATAGTCACTTTGCGCGGTTGTTTTTCAGTGAATTAGAGGGAACTCCAGATGATTATTCTGTTGGTCGGACTCTTCAAGGTTATGATGCTGCTAGTGGTTTAGTTCCTATTAAAGCCAAGCACGTTATTACTAATACTCTTTATCCTGATCAACCAACTTTACCAGAAATTCAAGCGGCATATCCTCCAAATTTGACAATTAAATTAGATCACAAAAATCCTGGTTATACCAGAAGTGATGAATATTTTGTATTGCGGGTGATTAATGGGATGAATCCCTGTTTGCTGAAACGGAATAAGCAGAACCCCAATCTGTTTAAGACCGGATTCAATTGGGATAATTATGAAAAGGATAATGACCACGACCTGAATAATGTGGAAGCTTTTTTGGAACTGAAAGAAAATAAGTTGGTGGTGACTGCAATTACTGTACAAAGTCGTTATCCTGATTCTTTAGCTCCCCATTCTCCTCTAAAAGAGGCTGTCACCTATACTCCTCAAGATGGGGAAAAATGGTTACAAGCGAAACGGATTTTCCGTACTAATAGTTTCTTTGCGGCGGAAATGATTGAGCATTATATTAAGGCTCATTTACAAATGGAGCAGTATACAATTGCTGCTTTCCGCAATTTACGCAAAAATCCTGTGCGGTTGATGTTATTTCCTCATGTGAAAAGTTTGGTTAATATTAATCAACGGGCTGATGAGGTTTTGGTATCGCCAACTGTGGGTTTAGTTACTACTAATGGACCGTTAACTCCTGGTTCTGTGGTGCAAGTCTGTGAGGAAAGAATGGCGAGTTATGACTGGAAAGGGTGGAAACCTCGTCAGCCACTTTTTGAGGGTCATACTTTTGCGAAGATTGCTAATCTTTACTGGCAGGTTTTAACTGAATATATTGATAGTTTTTTCCAAGATTATCAGGAGGATATTGTTAAGGAGTGGGCGGAAATTCACCGTTTATCGGATGATATAGTGGAGCATAGTGTAGCTTATCAACCGTTGGCAGCAAACAGTAATAGTGACTATGACTGGTATGATTACAATGAGCTTGATCATCCTGAGATTCCGAGAACGACGGTTAATGGTACGGTTAAGGCTACTCGCGCAATTACTACTTCTGACCAACCCAGTGCTACAGATATTGAGAATTTAAAAGAGTTGTGTCGTTATGTGATTTTCCACATTACTTTTTGGCATTCTTGGGTGAATGATGCTCAAGCTGATGAGGGTGGAGAAATTTTCTATAATTCGTTGGCATTACGCGGTGGTAGTTTTGGTAGTGAAGATGATCCAGCGATCGCTCCTAATATCTTAGAATCCACTAATCTGATCTATATGGTCAATGTTCTCACTGCCATTAAATACGGTTATATTCTCAAGAATGAAGATGATGATATTCCTGAAGAATTAAGAAGAATATTGGCAGGTTATAAACAAAAATTCGCTGATCTTGATTATGAGATTGGCAACATCAGATCGTTGATTAACGTCTGAAAGGGCTATGAGTATGCAGCAGTCAGCGGGTGCTTGAAAAGGGAATTTTAACCTCACTTTAACAACATTTTGCCTGTAGAAGTGGGGTTCTCTAAACCGAACATTAACTGACTAGCTGAATACTAGTACAAAACGGCGTAAATAAACCAACCATTCTAAATCCTCCAAAAGCCTATACAACTTTAAAGTAAAAATTAAGAAAATCTTGGCTTAATACAGGGTCAAATAAACTAGCAAATAAAGCTTCACCTAGCTGACAAGATTGCTTTTTATCCAGTTTATTATTATGAGCAATTTCTAAAAGCTGTTGAATTTCTTCTCGGTTTTTTGAGTAACAAAAATCCCCTGAAGGTCTTCCTAAAGATTGACGTTCAGTATCATACTTTTCTATTTGAACACGCTGCTCATTGTTAACACAAATTCGATAAGTGCAGGTAAATGACGAGATTAAAACTGGTGCTATAATTTCCGATAATTCCAACGAACGGCAACGATTAGACCGCCAAAAAAAATCAATTAAATTACAAATAGAGAATTTAAACTCTAAAACTCTGATAGCACCTACACCACCACCTAGCCCATTACTAAGAAGTTTACCACCATCTGCATTTAGTGAAGAATTAGCGGCTATCTCGCAAGCAGAACTCAAGCTAAAACAAGCTAGGGTGATTTTGAGCAGCCGTTCAAAGTTACTGACAACTGACAACCCAGAACGCCGCGCCAAATTTGAAAAAGCCGGGGCATCATTAGCGATCGCTTCCCAAAGAATCCAAGAACAGGAGCAGATGATTGTCGCCATCAACGACATGAAAATGCAATCAGAGATATTGCAACATGAGCAATCAAAACTAAAAAACTTACAATCTGAATTAGAACAAGCTCGTTCAGAAGTTGACAGAGAACAGGCTAAACTTGATAATTCTGCTATTCTCCAAACTCAGGAATTAGAACAACTACAGACTAATGTTA
Source organism: Nostocales cyanobacterium ELA583 (assembly GCA_037131225.1). Classification (GTDB taxonomy): domain Bacteria; phylum Cyanobacteriota; class Cyanobacteriia; order Cyanobacteriales; family Nostocaceae; genus Dolichospermum. The sequence goes on from JBAXRM010000256.1 coordinate 5,064, forward strand.
ATTTGGCTGAATCAAATTTACAGGTGGCTAAATCCAAATTAGAAGCGGCTAGAGTTAACCGCCAAATTCAGGAATATCAAGCATCAGTTGAGGAAAGTAAGCGATAGCGAAGCGCTCCGTAGGAATCGCAATCAGAAACACAATCCAAACAGGATTACGAGCGCTCACGACTACAGTAT
>JBAXRM010000257.1:0-5234 GCA_037131225.1 Nostocales cyanobacterium ELA583
TGCCAAATTATTAAGTCTTTAAAGTCATTAATATCTGACATTCTTCCTGTTCCCTCCAGTTTAGCATACTAAGTCCGGTAGAGCCAATAGTATTGATGACTGCTTAATAATTGATTTAATATATGCTGTATTTAAAATAGCATATCTATGTATGTAATTTGGCTAGTTGATTACATAATTTTAATATTGTCTGAATCAGGATATCTTAATGCAGACAATTTGATGAAAATTTAATCATCTAAACGTAAAAGTTTACGGTAAAAAGATTTAGAAAAATCGGTGATTTTACTTCGCTTATAGTTTTCCATTAGTTCAATTAAAAAACTAATAAATTCAAAACTTGGCATCATCACTTCATAAGTTAAGTCAGACTGAGAATCAAACTGTATCCGGCAAACGGTTAAATCTGAGGGTAAGGTAGCATCATTCCAGTTAGCAACGAAGGAAACATTCTCACTACCCTCTATTTTACGCTGTCCCTCCAACTCACCTGTTTTATAAAGAGTGATAGCATAGGGTAATAGATTTCGCTTGCCACCCTGAATATAGGGTAGATACACGATAGATTGTTGTTGACTTGCAGGTTGGAGTTTGTCAAAAGAAGTTTTACCAGTCATTTTTGTAGATTCCTTAAATTAAGTAAGAAATAGCAATCCTGTGGTTTTCCTAAGAGGATATTTTCATATCCTAGTAACAACTTAGATATGACAAACATCCTCTAAAGAAAATTATTAGTAATGTCAAAACAGGTAAGTCAAGAAACTACGATTTAAACTAAAGTTGCTGTTGATTTGAGGGCAAAAATTTTCTCAATTATATCTTCAACTACTTTATCCGGTGTCGAAGCACCAGAAGTCACACCAACTTTAATTTCTCCTGCTGGTAGCCAGTTTTCTGCAATTGCTAATTCTCCTGTTAATTGCCGATGTTCAATATTATTAATTGATTGAATTCGTTCCACACAATCAATGTGATAGGAAGGAATACCCCGATCAAAAGCAATTTGTTGTAATTGAGTAGTATTTGATGAATTAAACCCACCAATGACTATCATTAAATCTACATTTTCCTCTACCAGTTCTAACATGGCATCTTGACGTTCTTGAGTAGCGTCACAAATAGTATTAAAATTTTGAAAATGCTGATTTAACTCTGTTGTCCCATATTTCTGCATCATTGTCCGCTCTAGCATTTTTCCGATTTTTTCGGTTTCATCTTTGAGCATAGTTGTTTGGTTAGCAATTCCTACTCTTTCTAAATCTTGATCAGGATCAAATCCCGCAGAACAAGCTTTAGAAAACTTGGCTAAAAATTCCTCACGATTGCCACCATTGAGAATATAGTTAATGACATATTCTACTTCTTTTAAATTCAAAACTATCAAATATTTCCCAGCAAAAGAACTGGTAGCAACGGTTTCTTCATGCTTGTATTTCCCGTGAATAATTGAAGTGTAATCGCCTTTTTTATGCTTTTCTACAGTGTTCCAAACCTTAGATACCCAAGGACAGGTAGTATCCACAATTTGGCAACCTTTATCATTCAAGATTTGCATTTCTTGAACACTTGCACCAAAGGCTGGTAAAATTACCACATCACCCCTACCAACTACAGAAAAGTCTTTGTTTTTGTCAATGACAGGAATAAATTCTACCTGCATTTCTTGCATTCGTTTATTCACAGATGGATTGTGAATAATTTCGTTGGTAATCCAGATGTGTTCTTTGGGAAAATGCTGACGAGTTTCATAAGCCATTGCTACAGCCCTTTCCACACCCCAACAAAAACCAAATGCTTGTGCCAATTGAATGGTGACATTACCCCGTTTGAGAGTGTAGTTGCGATCGCGGATTTCCTGAATTAAGTTACTCTGAAACTCAGATTGTAATTGGGTCGCAACTTCGGCTTGATGACCAAAACCCTTACGATTGTAGTTGGCTGAATGTTGCAGACTGCGTTTAAAAGCTTTTGTATCCATTGGAAATTGACAACTAAAATTACTATTTTTGATTGTCTCTCACTTGGAGACGATTAATAACAGATAGGTCATAATTTAGAAGTCAAGAGTCAGGAGGAAGAATTGCACAGAATTAATTATATCATTGATTTTTCTGTTCCCTCTTCCCTGTTCTCTCGCTAGTATACATCTGTAAAGCAGTCCGCCAAACTAGATAACCTGGGGGACTCAGATGTAAACCATCGGTGGTAAAATCCGCACGAAGATTACCTTTTTTATCGGTAAATAGCGGATGTAAATCCAAATATTTCCCACCTTTTTCAGTAGCGAGATTCTTCAATTCCTGATTTAACTTACGAATCCGAAGATTGGGAATTGCTAGGAGTTTTTCTTTTCCTTCCCAAGTTACCCTCTCCCCACCATGAGGCAAAATTGACTCAACGACAATTTCTGCTTGAGGGTGTCTTCTTCGCAAATAACTGATAATTTGGCGATAATTAGCTAAAATTTCCTGATCATCTAACCCGCGAATCAAATCATTAATGCCCACCATTATGAAAATCATCTCTGGTTTGGTGCGATCAAAGAAATCTAATCTTTGTAATAATCCATTACTAACTTCCCCAGATATGCCCTGATTTAGCCAGCTTCTATCCTCAGGTAATAACTCTGGTGGAAACCATAAACTCAGAGAATCTCCTGCTAGTACGGTTAATCCCTGGGGATTTTTCCTAGCAGTTATTTTAGCTTCTTGCTTGAGGATATCCAACCATTGAGGATAACTGAGTTTATGACGAGGACCTAACTCTGGCGCTACATATTGATTTTTCCAGTTGAGGTCAACTGGTTTTGCAGGATCTGGGATAGCTGTAGTTGCTAACACAGAGGTTAGTTTTTGCTGTCGCCAAATTAATAGGATTACCGCTAACATTAAGATGATATTAGTTAACAGTGCGAAGAATCCCCAGACAGGAAAGGTTTTTACACGATTAGACACGACTAGAAAACATTACCAATATTAAACTGGACTGGTGATTGGTGATTTGTAAAAGTTATTACTCATTACTCATCACCCATCACCCATTACCTATTCTCGCTTTTATTTGTTAGAAATTCGATCTGCAAACACGGAGTTATAACCTTCTTCTCCGTGTTCGTTGATATCCAAGCCTTGATCTTCGGTTTGATCTGGGACTCGTAAACCAACTGTAGCAGCAATAATTTTGAGAATGATCCAAGTCCCAACAGCCGCAATAATATAGGCTATGGCGATCGCTCCCAGTTGCACAAATAATTCACTAAAGTTACCACGCAATACACCATCTTTACCACCGGCATTAACTTCAATTGTGGCAAAAATAGCTGTTAAAATCGCCCCAACAGTCCCACCCACACCATGTAAAGGATAGGTATCTAAGGCATCATCAATCTGTAATTTGTGCTTGAAACTCACAGCAAAGAAACAAACGACGGAGGTAATGAAACCGATTAAAATTGCGGCTACAGGTGTGACAAATCCTGCGGCTGGGGTAATTCCCACTAAACCAGCTACCGCACCCGTAGCCGCCCCTACAGCAGTGGGTTTTCCTCTTAATGTTGCTTCCAAAATCAACCACATTAACCCACCGGCGGCGGCGGCTGTATTGGTGGCAACAAAAGCTACTGTAGCTACTGTTCCTGCGGATAAGGCACTACCAGCATTAAAACCGAACCAGCCAAACCACAGTAAGCCCGCACCTAATAAAATAAAGGGGACGTTGTGAGGAGGGCTAAGACGATCTGGATAATTTTTTCTCGGACCGAGGACAATTGCGGCTACCAATGCCGAAACTCCGGAACTAATATGCACTACTGTACCACCAGCGAAGTCTAGAGCGCCTATACCGCCATATAAACCTAAAAATCCGCCTTTTGCCCAAACCATGTGAGCTAAGGGTGTGTAGATAAAGGTTGACCACAGCACGACAAACAGGCAATATGCCCGGAAACTCATCCGTTCGGCGATCGCTCCCGAAATTAAGGCTGGGGTAATAATTGCAAACATGGCTTGATAGATCATGAATGCTTGGTGAGGAATTGTCCCTGCATAGGAAACTACGTCCGCAGGGGCTGAACCCTTCAGATAGCCCGTTGTTTCTAAGCCGACACCATTCAACCCCAACCACTGTAAACCACCGATAAAAGGCAACCCAGGGGCAAAGGAAAGACTATAACCCCAAAGAATCCAGGTGACTCCGACAATGGCCATTAACACAAAACTCATCATCAATGTGTTAAGGATGTTATGCGATCGCACAAACCCACCATAAAAGAATGCCAATCCCGGTGTCATCAGCATTACTAGGGCTGATGAAATCAGCATAAATGCTGTATCTCCCGGATTCAGATCAGCTACGGCTGCTGGAGTATCAGCTAAAGCATTTCCTGTTAACAACCCTACCACCAAGAAAAGGGTTAAACACCCAACGATGATCAATTTTTTGAACACTTATTTTCTTTCCTCTGCGTCTACGATATTTATCTCAATTAAATACAATTCGTAGTATTTGCTACTTTTTTCTGTCTTAAAAGCTACTCAAATTTTGATTTTTCAGTAAGCTTAACAAAAATTTTATATTTAATGTGAGTTATATTCGCAAAAGCATTTTTGTCATGTAATATCAGCATATTAGACTGATACAGCCCTAATTATATATTTTGCCAAAAAATAAAAATCTCTTTATCCCCTATTCTCTATTTCCTGATTTTACAAATGAATTTAATTTTGTTCAACCACTCGGCAATTCAATCTCTGGCAGATTCTTGAACATCGGATTCGGATACAGCACTAGACATTAATACAGACATTGGAGTTGAATTTGCTGCTGATTCCAACTTAGGTATTTTCTGGGGTACTTCTACAGGAGTAATTATCTGGACATTGCTAACATAATAACCAAAAATCTTATCATAATTAGAGGCAATTGCTAACAACGCCCCACCTAAAATATATATTGGTAATGGCACAGAAAAACCTCGTAACCACTTAAAAAACTCCGCTAAAGCAAACAGAACAAAAAAGCATACCAGCCAAACTCTCATGATTTTATCTTCTCCATATTAAGTCATCTTTTTACTCATTTTAATTGAGAGCAAAGAATAGGACATCAAATCTTCAGGCATCTATTGACATTTCCCGACAATAGGTTCATAATTATATATATAATATACGAGAGTTTTGTCGTTAATTTAAAGTCAATAAATATTTTGAGTAACTGTAATGGTTCCGAATAGACTT
>JBAXRM010000258.1:0-5142 GCA_037131225.1 Nostocales cyanobacterium ELA583
CAGAATCTTTGTCTGAATCAGGATATCCAGGATTTTAGGATTTACAGGATTTTTTTGGTAACCGTTCACAGGGGGTTCTTTAATAACTTGATAGCCTTGTTCATGAAAATCTGGATAGCTCATATTTTTAAGCAGAAGTTTGATATGGCAATAGTATTTGAATTTTGAACACTCTACGTATTTGTAGTATTTGTAGGGTGCATTAGGCATAGCCGTAACGCACCACTTATCTAGTTTAGGGTGCTTTACGCTGGAGCTAACGCACCCTACGTGCTATATCAAAAATCAAATATTTAGTCTTATAGTTTGGCTTGATCTTATTATAAGTAAATACCCTTAGTTAGGCATGAACCGTTTTGATGTACAGCTTTTAAATAAGATGCAATACAGTTAGTAATTGTATGACCCATCTCAACAGTGACTGTATTTCACTCAGAAAACTTTCAGATAGAAGCATTACGGGCTATATGCAGGTTATAATTCTTTTGCGGAGCAACTTTACAAAAATTTATGAGTAATCCCCTTGTGCAAGCCTTTTTCGTAGGCAGAGCAGTCGCTGAAGTGATTAATGAGCGTGTAGAAGTCGCCTTGACTGATGCTTTGAGTGAACTGGGCAAATTTGATGCTGAAACTAAAGAGCAACTACGCCAGTTTACAGAAGAAGTGATGGCACGAGCTAATCGAGCGGCGGAATCGTCTGCAAGTGGAACAACCACAGATAATAAACCTGGTGGAGATTCAGGAGACTTACAGACCGAAATTGACGAATTAAGAGCAGAAATCGCTTTATTAAGAAGTGAATTACAGAAGCATCGCAATGCTGCAAAATAGGTAATAGGTAATAGGTAATGGGTAAGATCAAGATTTTACCCTTCCCTGGCCTCAACTCAGACAACTCCGTGACAACCCGACGGTATAAGAAGAATATGGAACAAGGTTACTCGGACAAAGCATACCGTTGGAATCGGGAAAAATACTCTAGCAAGCGCCGTTTTGTGGATATTTGGTCTTTTGTCTTGACCTTGATGTTCAAAATTTGGCGCTATAACAAGGCTTGGAGTTACTCCGGTGGTGTAACAGAAGCCAAGCAAGCAGCTAGACGCAAAGCCCAAGCAATCTGGATTAGAACCACGTTTTTAGATTTGGGTCCGACTTTTATTAAAATTGGACAATTGTTTTCGACTCGTGCGGATATTTTCTCTGCTGAGTATGTCGAGGAGTTATCTAAGTTACAAGATAGAGTCCCAGCATTCAGTTATGAACAGGTAGAAGCAATTATTGAGCAGGAATTAGGGAAGAAAATTTCCGTACTGTTCCAAGATTTTGAACCTGTTCCCCTGGCTGCTGCTAGTTTGGGTCAAGTCCACAAGGCTATTTTGTATACTGGTGAATCAGTAGTTGTCAAGGTGCAACGGCCTGGACTGAAAAAGCTGTTTGAAATTGATTTAGGTATTCTCAAAGGTATTGCCCGCTACTTTCAAAACCATCCTAAATGGGGCAAAGGTAGAGATTGGATGGGTATATATGAAGAATGTTGTCGTATTCTCTGGGAAGAAATTGATTATCTGAATGAAGGTCGCAATGCCGATACTTTTCGCCGGAATTTCCGCATTTATGATTGGGTAAAAGTACCGAGGGTTTATTGGCGTTATGCTACCTCTAGAATAATTACTTTAGAGTATATGCCGGGGATTAAAGTTAGTCAGTATGATGCTTTAGATGCTGCGGGTGTAGACAGAAAAGCGATCGCTCGTTATGGCGCACAAGCCTACCTACATCAACTTCTCAATAATGGCTTCTTCCACGCTGACCCCCACCCTGGTAATCTGGCAGTTAGTCCTGATGGAGCTTTGATTTTCTACGACTTCGGGATGATGGGAACAATTAAATCCAATGTTCGCGAAGGATTAATGGAGACCTTATTTGGCATTGCCCAAAAAGATGGCGATCGCGTGGTAAAATCTTTAGTTGATTTAGGAGCGATCGCCCCAGTGGAAGACATGGGACCAGTCCGGCGTTCAGTCCAGTATATGCTGGATAACTTCATGGATAAACCCTTTGAAAACCAATCAGTGGCAGCTATAAGTGAGGATTTATATGAACTCGCTTATGATCAACCATTTAGATTTCCAGCAACCTTTACCTTTGTCATGCGTGCCTTTTCCACCCTCGAAGGAGTTGGGAAGGGTCTAGATCCAGAATTTAACTTTATGGAAGTTGCCCAGCCCTATGCAATGCAGCTTATGACAGATAACAGTAGTTCAGAGGGGAATAGCTTTTTGAATGAATTAAGTCGTCAAGCAGTTCAAGTCAGTAGCACTGCTTTAGGATTGCCACGGAGATTAGAAGATACCCTGGATAAAATAGAACGTGGGGATATCCGTCTCCGAGTTCGCTCCGTAGAAACAGAACGCTTGATACGGCGACAGAGTAACATTCAACTGGGAATAAGTTATGCTCTTATTATCAGTGGTTTTACAATTGCCGCTACAATTCTCTTAGTTAGCCATTATGTATGGTTAGCAAGTTTGATAGGTTTAATTGCCGCATCAGTTTCATTCACACTGATTCGTTTGCTTTTACGCCTCGACCGTTATGATCGGATGTATTAATTAATTGTTCACGAAAAATCTATGAAACTTGAATCTACCGGTTGTACAGATCCGGGGCTTATTCGTGCTTATAATCAAGATTCCTACTATATTGATCCCGCAGGGCGATTCTTTATAGTTGCTGACGGTATGGGTGGTCATGCAGGAGGAGAAGAAGCTAGTCGGATTGCCACCGCAGAAATTCGTTTATATCTAGAGAAAAATTGGGAATCTTCTGACTCTTCATCAAAACTCCTAGAACAAGCTTTATCCACAGCCAATCAAGCCATTGTTCAAGATCAGCAAAATCATCCTGAACGGTCTGATATGGGAACAACCGCCGTAGTCGTAGTTATTCGTCCGCCTGAGTTACCTGTATGTGGTCATGTTGGCGATTCACGTCTTTACCGTCTGCGAGAATCACAATTACAACAAATTACAGAAGACCATACCTGGATTGCCAAAGCCATAAAAATCGGTGATATTACCCCTGATGAAGCCAGGGTTCATCCCTATCGCCATGTGTTATCCAGTTGCTTGGGTAGGGAAGACCTCAATCAGATTGAGATTCAACAACTGACTTTAGAAAACAGCGATCGCTTACTCCTTTGTAGTGATGGACTTACAGAAGAACTTATAGATCAGCAAATTCTCGGACATATCAACGGTGTATCTTCCCTAGAACAAGCTGCTGATGATCTAGTTAAAGCCGCTAATGAACAAGGCGGACACGATAATATTACCGTCGTCCTAGTGTCTGTAGAAACCTGATTTTCCAGTTAACATAGGTGGGTGATAGAAGTTAGGACGTAAGGGCGCATGGTCTGCGCCCAGTCAAGATGCAGGAGTTTCTTGCCATCTAGCCTTTGCCTTTCACGGAAATTTTTTACCTCAAACCTCATGCAAGTGCATATCTCTTGCCTGTTGCCTTACTAAAAAAGTAAATATACTTAATAATTTGTTCAAATTGAGCATTTTTCTCTTCAACAATTTGATAAAAATATTTTTAATCTCCAACAATTACTACAGGAGCTTAAATTTCTATAATTTCCACAATTGACATATTGCACTTAGTAGTGTGTCTTAAATAAACAGCAAATAAAGGGTTAATAAATTAGAACATCTAAATCCAGCAGGGAACAGACAGAAGAAGAGGAAAATATTCTTCTTCCCAATTTTGTTATCTCTGCTATAGACACCTCAAAAAAATAAATTCAAAAAGATGGGCAAATTGTCAAACACTTGTTATCTTTCTTAATATAGGGAAACAAATATTAGGGAAAATCTAGCCCAAGAATCACCTCTTAGGAGTTTTACATAACTAGGGCTTACTGAAAGAAAGCAAAAGCGTTGATAGATAAAGGTTTGCAGAGTTTTGTTAGCAAACAAATGCCAGATTATTGACAATAGATGTTAAAAACCCTGGTACTTTCACTAAAAATAACAGGGTAAATTTGAGGACTCATTGGCGAACCCTTCTCTTTCTTCCTTCTTCTTTCTTTCTCCTGACTCCTGATTTCCATTCAGTTATCAATTTCGATTTTATACCTTGTTTGTTTTGGAGGTCTTATGAATCAACGAACTGAACTGTCTTTGGAACAGCAATTTAGCATTCGCTCCTTTGCCACACAAGTCCAACACATGAGCCATGAACAAGCTCAAGATTTTTTAGTCAAGCTCTATGAGCAAATGGTTGTCCGTGAAGCAACTTATCAAGAAATGCTTAAACACCAGTGGGGTCTAGACTCAGGTTCCACTATGGCATAGAGTCTTCTTGTATCGCAGGGGGCGACCTCCTTCTCTTGCTAGTTTCCCGCTAGGAAAAAAGCTGGGGATGTTGGGGCGTTAACTTCGATTCCCACAGAGAGCTTCGCCATGGAAATCTTACAGCAGTTTGCCTTCAAAACCACTACAAAAAAGCTATCTAAATAAATTTAAAAACCAAACCACCATGATTAAACCAGTTGAGAGCATTTTCATCAGTAATAGCATTAATAGCCATAGTGATTGCAACATCTTGAGCATCAAATGGTTATAATCTGCTCCATGATTTAATGCACCAATCTGCTACTGAATATAATAAAAATACAGCTATATCTTATCCTCACACAAGATTTAGGATATGGTAATACATCAAAATTAATGTTGAAACTGCAAGAAGCTAGTAGATTATTAGATAGTTATGCAAAAGCTATTCTCAACAATTACAAAAGAAGGGAACAGGGAATAGGGAGAAACACTCATTTGCACCAGTTTAGAGCTTCAGTCAAAAAAAAGATGTTTTTACAAGATGCGTAGCCCGAAAAAAACAGCACTTCGACACCGCTCAGTGACCGTGTCATTATTTCAATCTCATGTTTTTAAACATGAGTTTTTCCTGCGATGCACTGAGCTTGTCGAAGTGTTCTCTGTTGCCCGTTCCCTGCTCCCTCTGAATTAATTCTTATTCTTTCTAACTCCTGACTCAGTGACTCCTGAATTCTTGCATATTGACATTCTCACAGTCTAAAGACACTGAGATTCTTTAATCAATGAGCCAACTTACAATTGC
>JBAXRM010000259.1:0-5135 GCA_037131225.1 Nostocales cyanobacterium ELA583
TACTCCTGAGTAGAATTCTTCTAACTCTCGCAAAAATGGGCGAACCGGGAGTTATCAGTATATCAGATCAGAATTAGCAAGTATAACTTACCCAAAGTAGCGCTGTTTGAGGAGTTTAAGGGAGTGCGATAGCGTAAGCGCTGACTTGTCAGTTCGCTGTTTGGGAAGTTGGAGGGGTGCGATAGACTGATGCTTCATCATAATTTGGTGCATCAAAAATATGATAGGCATCAGAGATAATTTCTTGACAATGAGCAGCTTTTGCTACTGATAAATCCTTTCAGCTATGGTCATGAGAGGCTACCTCACTTTTGATTGTCCTTCATCCATAGCGGTTATTTTTAGGCGTTTAATCTAGCTACAGGTATATTTATAGCTTTTTATCCTTCTATTCCTTCCTTTTTCGCCTCTTTACACTTTATTCTCTCCATTCCATTATGGCGAAAACTTTGTGACACTAACCTATATTTGGTATCCAAGCTGTCATGGTAGATCGAGGACGGGTTTCTTACAGAGTATAATATATTAGGTAGATAATACAAGTAGTTGGACAAAAATATTTAAAGCCATTGCAGTAAGTTGGGTTTCGTACCTCAACCCAACCTACGGATCTAAAAATCATTTATAAAATGATCAAAAAAGATCCAACAATTACTGTTTATTTTTGACATAATTTGCACCTGTATAACCTGTGGCTACCCACATAACTGCCCTAGCACCATCCCGAATAGATTTTTGAATAGGTTCTGGTGAATTTTCGGAAGGAACAGATACGGGTTTAAAATTCATTCCTCGACTACCTAAAACAATTTCACCAACAATGCAAGCACGACGCATATGAAAGTCAGATGTAATTAAATAAACACTTTTGATACCACGAGATTGCAATTCATCCACTATGGTAGTAAAATTAGTAACCGTGTCTACAGCTTCATAATCTAAGGTTAAACGTCGGGTATCAATACCTGCCTTAGTAAATATTTTTTTAGTATACTGAGGTGGACTACCGCCAGAAATCCAAATGGGTATATTTGGATATTGATGAGCTAATTTGGCTGTAAACTTTTCCCTTTCTAATGAGCGAGTAGAACCGCCCAAAACTAAGATTGCTTGTGGTTGAACAAATTGGCTTTGGATTGCTTTGTACCCCCACCAGATGAATAAGGGTAAGATGCAAGCTATAAACCGTATAGATTTACCTGTCAACAGTAACTGATTCAAGGTTCTATAGGTATGTCTATTCGGACTAGAATTTTCTTTAAAAATCAGCACAATGACGTACAAGGATGATGGTTAGTATAAGTTTTTGCGAAGTATGCCTAGAAAGAATTTGGTAACTTTGCAATCATAGTAACTGAATCTACATTGCTGTAATTTCTGCCATATCCTAAACTATCTTAAAAAATTAATCAAAGGTGTCTCACCACTCATTTACAACATAATTTATTGTAGAAACTGGAGATAAATGTTTAAATTGGTAAATACTCTATAAAATCATGTGTTTTGTCGCACTGCTATGGAAAATAAACCTGGCTATGTTATACAGGCTATCGGATTTTTGCTGAAGTTGCTATTATTTTCAGCTTTGCTATCAGTATTAATTAAATATGCTGCTCCATTTTTATTCCTGCCAGCAACGGTGACAAATGTGTTAATTATGGTTTTATCACCAACTATAATTATGGCAACTGTTTTACTGTGGCGAGTACCAAGGCAAAATTAACTTCAAAAAATATCAGCAAGATTGTTAAAATCAGCTAATCTAAGAGGATTATCATAGAAAAAGCATCTTAGCAAGCTTTGGGAGTCTCGCTTGTGAATATTGGTCAATGGATAGGCTTAATTGCCTTAGTTATATCTTTATATATATTGTGGCAGCTTAGGGACGTTTTGCTACTTATATTTGCTGCTGTTGTTCTAGCGACGACTTTAAATCGTCTCGCGCGACGCTTCCAAAGTTTAGGAATAAAACGGGGATTAGCAGTTGTATTAGCTGTGGGGATTTTCTTTGCGGGTGTTGTCTGTTTTTTCTGGTTGATTGTCCCACCTTTTGTCCAGCAATTTCATGAACTTACTTTTAGAGTTCCCCAAGGATTTCAGCGTTTGAATAGTTGGATTGATGTCCAAAGAACTCATATTCCTCCACAATTATTACCCTATATACCCGATTTAAATAGTTTGCTTGCACAAGCACAGCCGTTATTTAATCGCTTATTAGGTAACTCCTTTGCTTTCGTTTCTGGGTCTTTAGAAGTAGTTCTCAAAATTTTATTAGTCCTGGTTTTAACAGGAATGTTTTTAGTTAATCCTGATGCTTATCAAAAAGTATTTTTTCGCATATTTCCCTCTTTTTATCGCCGACGAGTAGTGGGAATTATACAGCAATGTGAAGTTTCCTTGGAAGGATGGGTTACTGGTGCAGCAATTGGGGTTTTTGTAGTCGGCTTGATGAGTTTGGTGGGTTTATCCATTTTAGGTGTAAAAGCTGCGCTGGCTTTGGGTGTGTTGGCAGGATTTATGAATTTAATTCCTAATTTAGGTCCAACTATGAGTGTAGTACCAGCAATGGCGATCGCTCTTTTAGATAATCCCTGGAAAGCAGTTGCTGTGTTCGTTCTCTACTTTTTTATTCAACAGTGTGAGAGTAATTTTATCACACCTGTAGTTATGGCACATCAAGTATCTTTATTACCTGCTGTCACTCTCATTTCTCAGTTATTTTTTGTGACATTTTTCGGATTTCTAGGATTATTTTTGGCACTTCCTCTAACTGTTGTTGCAAAAATTTGGCTGCAAGAAGTGTTAGTTAAAGATGTGTTAGATCAATGGCATAATCATAAAGCAGATAATATGGAATTAGCGATAGTTGAGGAATATTCTGATCTCAATGACGCTGATATTAAAGAAATTGAAAGCTAAATCCATATATTCCACAATCATGATTTCGTGTTAAAGGGCATTACCCACAAATGAATGAATCAACCATACATGGAAAAAAGAAGCTGTAATAATTTTACAGCCTCCAAATTTTGTTACCTCAATTGCCAGTTGATATAACAGAAATTATGTCAAGCGGCAAATTAGGGATATTATTTGCCACAATGATTACTGGTGGGTTGAGTTGGCTAATAGGCGCTGGTTTCATATCCCGGTAATCAATAATTTGGACAACAATCAGATAAGCAATTGCCAAAAGTATAGAAATTGCACCTGTAATAATCGCCACTATCTGGGAACGGTTCATGAGAGTTTGCTGCAAATTAATTTTTTATTGTCACTAATAATATCCACTTTGCCATAAACTTTGAATATAGGATGCTTTTATAGATAAATTATGTCACTCACAGAAGAAATTCTCTCCTCACTCCCCGGCGATGTTTTAGGCAATCTGCGCCGAACTGACAGTATATTAACATTATTGATAAAAGGTAACGCACCCATCCCTAACGTAGTTAAAGAAAATTCAGAGAATTTAGACTCTGTGAACTTCGATGTCATTATCTGCGGTGGAACTTTGGGAATTTTAATCGGTTGTGCTTTAGCTATACGCGGTATGCGGGTAGCCTTATTAGAAAGGGGAATTTTGCGAGGAAGAGAACAAGAATGGAATATTTCCCGTAAAGAGTTAGAAGTATTTCGGGAATTAGATTTGCTGACAGAACAGGAATTAGAAGCAGCTATAGTAACTGAATATAACCCTGCACGAGTCAGTTTTCACGGCGGTATAGAAGTTTGGGTAGAAGATATTTTGAACATTGGTGTAAATCCTATTTATCTCCTGGAAACATTAAAAACTCGCTTTCTTAATGCTGGGGGAATCTTATTTGAAAATACACCATTTAGTGATGCCGTTGTTCACCCAAACGGCGTGATAGTAAACAATCAATTTACTGCGAAATTGTTACTAGATGCCATGGGAAATCTTTCCCCAATTAGCCAACAAGCGCGTCAAGGAAAAAAACCAGATGCACTTTGTTTAGTCGTGGGAAGTTGTGCGAAAGGATTTCCGGAAAATAACTCAGGTGACTTGTTGTTATCTTTCACGCCTTTGGAAAATCAATGTCAATATTTTTGGGAAGCTTTCCCAGCTCAAGATGGGAGAACCACTTATCTATTTACATATATGGATGCAGATCCAGAAAGGTTGAGTTTAGAAACTTTATTTGAGGAATATTTACGCCTATTACCAGAATATCAAGGCGTGAAAATTAATTGCCTAAATTTTCAGAGGGTGCTGTTTGGTTTCTTTCCTAGCTATCGTCAAAGTCCTCTGCAAACCCCTTGGAATCGCATTTTGCCCGTGGGAGATAGTAGCGGTAATCAATCACCTTTAAGCTTTGGCGGTTTTGGGGCTATGGTGCGTCATTTACACAGGTTAACTTTTGGAATTGAAGCAGCATTAAAAACAGATCAATTATCTGTCCAATCTTTAGCAATTCTCCAACCTTATCAACCGAGTTTAAGTGTAACTTGGTTATTTCAAAAGGCAATGAGTGTAGGTGTAAATCAAAAAATTGACCCAAATCAAATTAATCAATTACTCTCCGCTGTATTTGCCGAAATGCAGCAATTAGGAACACCTGTGATCAAACCTTTTTTACAAGATATTGTCCAGTTTGGGGCGTTAACAAAAACCTTGATAAAAACTGGTTTATCTCATCCTTTGTTAGTTGCAAAAATCATTCCTCAAGTAGGCTTGTTGAGTTTATTGGATTGGATGTTACATTATATGAATTTAATTGTGTATACTGGCTTGTTTTCTGTAACTCCAATGATAAAATTTTTGGTTAATAATTTATCTAGTCGACAACAATATTATTGGTATCGGTTAATAGATAAATGGCGGTTTGGTTCTGGTAATGATTATTCATAAATAATATCTAAGGATAAGATGATTGAAAGAAATTCTGGCTCTTAGGTACTTGTTATGCTAAACCGAGAAATTGAGAGAAGGGAACAGGGAACTCTTAACTGGGAACAGGGGAAAAATTTTAATTTTCTAGTTTTTTAATAAGACTAATAATCATTCTGCTTTCTTCTTTTAATAAATTAAGAATCATTTCTACATCTTTTTCTGAATATAATCCTACTCGGTGAGATAAAATTAGATGAGTTTCTAATTCATTAACTGACCC
>JBAXRM010000260.1:0-5105 GCA_037131225.1 Nostocales cyanobacterium ELA583
ATTTAAAATATAGGTAGGGTGGGCATTGCCCACCAAAACCTTCTACGGTGGGCATTGCCCACCCTACAATACTTAAAATTTTTCAAATATCATTTATTATTCTTATATTATTTTTGTTGCTCTTGATCATCTTTTTGTTTACCATTCTCTTGCACTAGAGGAGAATCAGATGATAGGGATAAGGTAGAAGGTTTTTTGCTATCTTCGTCTATCACTTTCTCCTCTGTTGGAATCAAAAATGATATGACAACTCCTATAACGCCTAAAATAAACGCCAATGTAGAAACAGAAAGAACAATTTGAGCAGTTTGTTTCTCTCGTATGCTAAATAAGCCATTAGTCTCATTCTCTGTCCATCTTATCCATTAAATGAGCGATTTGTCAAAAAGAAAGCATAAATTGAGTAAAAAACTTAACTTATAGTTAAAGTCACAAAAATGCTGCCGCTGCAAAGCTTCACTAATATTTTTAAAAGTTCTAATACTTTAATAAATACATAGCAACGAAAAATATAAATAAATGTTGTTTTTTTTTGCAAAAAAATGTTATATTTATTTATATAAAGCAACAAAGCTTAATAAATCCTAATTTGGAGTGCGAACCATGACTAATGCAACAAAAACATCTAATGCCTCTGCTGCAACTGACCGCAATGCGTGGCAATGGGGTTTTACACACGGAGCAGAAATCTGGAATGGCCGTTTAGCAATGTTTGGTTTTTTAGCAGCAGCTTTAATTGAAATATTTTCTGGTCAAGGCTTTCTCCACTTCTGGGGAATTCTATAATTTTTCCGTAACGTGATTTTTGGATTAATTAATAGCCTGGTAGTTGATGATAACTGCCAGGTAATTTATTTGGGAATATTAAGGTATACTTGTACCAATCCTAATAATTTCCAATAAATCAAGAATCTCATCCTACATAAATAAAATTGTAAATATTAAACAACTGTTTTAGGTGACATTTTCTAATTCTTTTTAAAATATTTAATGCTATGAATAATCAACTTTTGAAAGAAAAATTACAAGCAACAATCAAAAACAACCAACCTAAAAATAATGGTTCTCCTATTACTGATTTAAAGCTTGATAAAACTTTAGTTGCAGAAATTGAAGAATTAACAAGAGAATTAGAAAATCTTAATCCTCATCCTCAACCTCTTATCAATGCTATAGCTTTGTTAGAGGGGGCTTGGCAATTACAATACTCTACAGCTAGAGAAATTCGCTCTTTAGATTCTCTACCATTGGGGTTACAAATAGGTAAGGTTTACCAAGTAATTAATATTGCCGACAAACTATTTTTTAATATAGCTCAAGTCCAACATCCTCTGGGTTTAATCTCAGGATATGTGAAAGTAACAGCCAGTTTTGAACCTGCTATGGACACATCAAACATCGCAGGTAAACGTATTAATGTTTATTTTGATAAACGCTATTTAGCCATTGAGAAAATCATAGGTATTAACACCCCTAAATTAAATCCATTTAAAGTCATAACAGCCAATAATCCTCAAGGAAGAATTGCCACTCTTGATATTACTTATTTAGATGAAACTTTAAGAATTGGCCGTGGGGGAGATGACAGTTTATTTATTCTTAATAAAGCCAATAATTTACCTGAATTTGCCTGTTAAATCTACATTTAACCTTCAAAAAGATATAGATACAGTTTTTCCTTTGCGGGGTAACTCTACTCCATTCAAGTACGTTTTCTTTGACTTATTTATGGTGTTAATCTTCTGATTGCTATACTTATCATCTGCACCTTTAGTTTGTTTTTTGGACTGATTTATAATCTCAGCAATATCGTTCATGTAAATATCTGGATCATCCTGTGATGATTGGCAATAACCACCCAATAAAGTCTCTGCTTGTGCGGGAGTTATCTCTTGCAAAAATAAGCTGATATCAATCTGATGATTATTGGAATCCATTATCTTATCCATTGCTTTAATGATAATTATAAATATGTCTGGATACCATACTGGCAAAAATCCTGATAATTTTAATCTATCTATAGGCTGATAGTGAAGCTGCTTCTATTTTTTATTACTGATTTATTTGCGAATAGATCAACTACTTGATGATTGTGTCCGCATTTTTCTAGTCTCTTCTAAAATTTTATCTATATCCTCTTGAGATAAACGTTGAATGTAGTTAATTTTAACTTCTTCTAAGAAGTCATTTAGCAGATTTTGAATTTCTGCCAACACTTGTTTTTGCTGAATTTCTGAAGTTAATGAAGTTGTAAATTTTTCTATTAGCTGAGTAGAAAGTTTTGCCGCAACAGGATCTTTAATGGTACTAGCTAAAGCAGCATAGATATTATTAGTAATTTGGGTGGCTAGTTGTTCACTAATTTGTGTTTGGGCTTTACCTAATCCTGGTAGCATGAGAACGTTATTATAACCTGGTAACTGCCGACAAGCCATTTCGATACTGTGGCACAAAATTGCATTGACTTCTGGCTGGATTTTTGGTAATACTTGATTAACAAGAGTTTTAATTAACAATCCAGTAATTGCTTCAACTTCATTGATATTATTAATATCTATATAAGAACGCATATTTTCTGATTCTAATAACCAACGGGTCATCTCACCTCGTTGAATTGAACCTTGAACTTGATTAATTACTTGTACTATGACAATTTCTGTAATTTCTTCGGCAAAATTGGCAAGAAGACCTTGATGAATTTGCCTTCTAATTACATGAAAATCAATTAATTTTGCTTGATCAAGTCGCACTGTAACTGGAATGACTCGTAACCATTGCCAAATTGGTATTAGCAATAATAGATCATACCATCGCCAGAGAACAGCTTCTAACCAACTTAAATGGCTATATCTACGTTTGATTAAGAAAGTCCGTCCTAATAATTCTGTAGCAAATAGAATTACAAAGGGTAAATCAATTATCCAAAAATTATTGAGAAATCCTCCATTTTCATCAATTTTACGATAATAGTTGATGGCAATTCCAGGACGAATTTTTTGGTTGAAAAAATCTATTTCCTGATTCCAACCATTTTTAGATAAATACTCCTGACTCCAAAAAGTATTAAATGCAGCTTTGGCAGATTTTTGTCCGACGTGTTCCCGCATTCGGTTTTTGATCTTTTCCAGAGTTCCACTCTTTCCAGCACTTGCAAAAGGATTAGTTTCAATCATTTCTTGGCTAAGAAAACGAATGTCTGCCAATTTAGCTTTGACTTGAGATGAGACTAAGCCAGTTTGAGTTACCTGTTTTTCTAATCCAGCTACTGCTTCTAAATACTTTTTTGTGTCTCGATGTAGTTCAATCCCTTTAATCGGATCATATAAGCGAGTAATCGCCGGAACTCTACGGAAGTAAAAATCTCGCCAAGGTACGTAACTTAAATCAAAGAAAACTAACACTAGGTTGACAGTGGCGGTAATTGCCATTACCCTTTCAAACCATAGTTTTTTTTGCTGGGAAATTTTTAATTTACTCATGATTCTTCATATATAATAAAGCGCGGGTTTATGAACTACAGTAGCATTAGTTTAAAAGCCAGTTTCATAGATATTAGAGATTGACTAAACACTGCTAATTGGTACAGGTAAAATTGGGCTAATTTTAGGACCGATAATGAAAGGCTTTGGCTGTAATCTTCTGGCCTATGATGTTTATTGCAATCCAGAATTAGAAGCTTTAGGTGGAAAGTATGTAGACTTACCTAAACTTTTACCAATGCTGATATTATCTCTCTTCATTGTCCCCTCATGCCGGAAACTCATCATTTAATTAATAGCGAAGCGATCGCTCATATGAAACCAGGTATAATCATTATAAACACTAGTCGCGGTGCATTGATTGGCACCGAAGCAGTAATTGAAGGGTTAAAGTCGGGGCAAATTGGTTATCTGGGTGTGGATGTTTACGAACAAGAATCGGAATTATTTTTTGAAGATTTGTCTGAAGAAATCATTCAAGACGATATTTTTCAACATTTGACAACTTTCCCTAATGTTCTCATTACTGGACATCAAGCTTTTTTTATAAAAGAGGCCTTGCAGAATATTGCTGATACTACTTTTGCTAATATAGCTGACATTGAAAAAGGTCGTCCCTGTGCTAATGAAATCCGTTATCAACCAGAAACAGCTTTAGCGGGTTAATTTTTCATATTAATTAATAATCAATGAGAGTCAGATTAATCAAAATTTATGAATGATCGCAAAAACTGTGGTTAAAAAAACTTAAAATCCACTTGTGATACTCTTGATTTTACTGGGTTACTTCCAAGGAGTTTTTATGATGTGGTGTAATTTCGACAAGTCTAGAATAACTATAGCTTTAACCTGTATGGTAGCAGCTAGTGTTGTGAGTTCAGATATAGCTTTTGCTGCTCGTGAGCGCAACTATACGCCTAAGGAATTTCGATCTGTGTTACATGGGTTGGCTTATAACGTTAAAGTCACAGATAGTCCTCTGACTGATGAGGAAACGAAAAAGGCTGTCACTCAATTTCAAACAGGCTACAAGTTAAAGGTAGATGGGAAAGCAGGTCCCAAAACCCAAGATCAAGCTGCTATGATTGTTGAGATTCTGCAAGCTAATTTAAATACTGTACTCAAACCAAAAACTCTACTTCCCCGTGATCAATTCTACAGTTCCCAGATGGAAGAGTTAGTAAAAGAGTACCAGAAAAAACATCAACTCCCAGAAACTGGTATTGCTGATTTACAACTTCGTCAAAGACTAAATGAAGAAGTTAAAAATATCATTAGTACCCCAGTAACTAAACCTACAACTAAACCTACAACTAAACCTACAGCCAAACCAACGGCTACACCCACAACTAAACCTACAGCCAAGCCAACGACTAAACCTACAGCCAAACCAACGGCTACACCCACAACTACACCCACAACTACACCAACGGCTACACCTACAGTTACAGCCACACCTACTTCTACACCAGAAAAGTAAAGTCAAGAATTAAGAAGTGGAAATGACAGGCTGTTCGGCCTGTCATTTATTTAGATGATGCCAAGTTGATTAAAACCCAGTTTTACACTTTATAAGACCTCGCGGTAAGTGGGAAACTCAGTGGCTTTAGCCCTGAGAGAGAGGGA
>JBAXRM010000261.1:0-5100 GCA_037131225.1 Nostocales cyanobacterium ELA583
TTGAATTCCAAAATTGGGGCTAATACTTTATTTTTTTCAAAATGAGAATTGCTGACCGCCACCAGTAAAACCACCACAAATTAATTCCCTTGTGGCTGCATCACCAGCAGCATAGAGTCCACGTACTGAAGTAGCACAAGTATAATCGGTAATTCTAATGCCACCTGTACCCCGGACAGTCCCCTCTAAACGCAGAGTTACAGGGAAGCGTTGAGTAAAGGGATTAATACCTGCACGATCAAAAGGTAGAAAGAAATTGGGTTGAGATAACCGCATTGTTACCTGCATTTCTTCTGAGGCTTTGTCTATGATGCAATAAACTGGTTGAGTTATCAAAGTTTCGGCAATCACAGAACGCCCTTTTTGTGAACCAGCACCGGGGATAGGTGTCCCATCTTCGTAGGTGAAAGTTGCCCAATTATAGAATAAGGTTTTGGTGACAGAAGAAAAAGCAGGTGCGATGCCATAGGCGTTGGAAAACTCCATTCCTGACATATCTGCACCCGCTTCGGCCGCCATGAGATATCCATCACCTGTTAGCACATTGCAACCCAAGGCTTTACTCAAGAAAGCACAGCCTCCGGTAGCAATGATCACTGAATGCGATAGCTGCGCTCGCCGAAGGCATCGCACAACCCACTTTTCACCAGTCTGACGGTTAATCCCCGTTGCTCCAGCTACAGCACCTTCTGCATCTACCAACAACTGTAAAGCCGGACTGTGATCTAAAATTTTCACTCCTGCTCGTTTTATTTGTTGTCTCATTAAGCGCATATATTCTGGACCTTGCAGACTGCGCCGATAGGGTTTACCTTCTTCATCTGTAGGGAAAGGATAACCCCAATCAGCTAGTTGGTTGACGTTCGCATAAGTTTGATCTAGGACCCGTTGCATCCAATCACGGCTAGATAAAAATCCTCCTAAAGCCTCTCTAGAAGCCATTGCAGCCTCTCGACTGTCGGGTTCGGGTGGAACATACCACACACCGTTACCTGATGCGGCTGCACAGCCGCTAGTGCCACAATAGCCTTTATCTACTAAGACCACTTTTGCACCAGCATTAGCAGCACTCCACGCTGACCAAGTACCAGCAGGTCCACCACCAATTACTAATACATCAGCTAATACAGCGGTTTCCGCTCCTATGAGGTACATCTTAGCCCCCTCATCGCTTGCGGGGAGGGGGTTGGGGGTGGGGTTTTTGTACCTCATAACACCGGGAAGTGCTGTAAGGTTTGATCAACATCGCTATCTTGGAAAAATAATTGTTTTTGAGTCATGGAAATTCCTCTTTGTTAAGATTATGGTTGAAAAATGAAATTTTTGGATTTTGCTGAATCAAGGTATGAATTATATTTCGCGCAAAGACGCAAAGGAGCAAAGACGCAAAGTTTAAGAAAATTGTATGTTGGTTTAAACTCCTGGTGTACTTCCACCATCAACCAGAATCTCTGCACCAGTAATAGAAGCAGCTAAATCAGAAACTAAAAATAAAGCTAGGGCAGCAATTTCTTCAGGTTTAGCTATTTTTCCTAAAGGTATTGATTTTACTACTTGGGCTTTATATTCATCTACAGTAATACCCAAACTTTGGGCATTTTGCACTGCTAAAGTTTTCGCTCTTTCTGTGTCTGTTAATCCTGGAGAAATGGCATTAATTCTAATATTATCTAGGGCTAATTCTTTAGAAATGCCTCTTGTAAAGTTGAGTAGAGCCGCATTAGATGTTCCTCCTGGTAGGAAGTTGGGGCGGGGTGTGCGTCCAGCACCACCAATAATGTTAACAATGCGTCCATCACCTTGATTTTTCAAGTAGGGAACAACGGCTCTAACTAATCGAATGTATCCTAATAGTTTTAAATTCCAAGCATCTAAAAATGCTTCATCACTCAATTCTAAAAACGAACCCGCACGGGCTGAACCAGCATTATTAATCAAAATGTCAACTTTACCAAATTGTTCAATTGTTGTAGAGACAACCTTCTCAACATCTTCAGCTTTAGTTAAGTCGGCACTAACGCTAATAACTTTAGCCTCTGTATTAGGTAAATATTGAATATCAACTACTGCTTGATAAAGTTTTTCTTGGTTGCGAGCAGCAATAACTACATTTACACCTTCACTATACAAAGCTTTGGCAGTAGCTAAACCAATTCCGGCACTACCACCTGTAACAATGGCTGTTTTACCCGATAGATTTAGTTCTAAACTCATAATTACACCCGATCAATTTACGTAAGAGATTCAGAAATTTATTTCGCGCAAAGAGGCAAGATTTTAGATTTTGAATTTTTCTTTATGTGCCAAATCTTAAAACTTAACTTTGCCTAGCTGCAAACTTCTCTAACAAGAATTGTTTCAAATGTGGTTGCTCTAAATTAATACCTAGTTCAGTTGCTTTTTGAGAAATTTCTTCATAAGTTAAACCTGCTTGAATTGCATCAGTAATTAAGGCTATTCCCCCGGCTCTTGCACCACCAGCACAGTGAATTAAAATTGGCTTAGGTAAATTATAAATTTCTAGAATTGTCTGTGTTGTTAACTCTTTATTTGGTTCTTGAGAATTTAAGGCAATATTTACATATTCCAATCCCACAATTTCTGCTTGTTGCTTTTCATCATGAAAAAACCCGTTTTCATCAGGATCACGTAAATTCAGAACTGATTTAAAACCCTCAATTGCTATTTTTCTTAATTCCTCAGCAGAAATTTGTCCAGCGATACTCAAATCATCATTAACCTTTTTTAAGTCACTCATTTTAATTCCTCTTGGTGTGAGATAAAATCAATAAATAGATGATAAAACCTTATCTGCTGCGGCTCGTAATGCAGTTGCAGCACCAGCACTCATATCTCGTGGCGCACAAATCCTATTTCTTACATAAGCCAGCGTAATAGCTCCTGTAGCCGCGATAATGGGATCTATACTTTCTTTTCCACCTGTTCTTCCTCCTAGTAATAGTTCGTTATTACCATTAAGGAGATAATCAGCTAATAGTCTGAGGTGAAAATCAACAATTTCTTTGATGATTGAGATATCACCTAAAGATTGAACTCCTGAGTTTTTGAGAATATCGCCAATAGCAGTTTCTCGATTATCACTTAATCTTTCAGCCGCTTCAGCCCGATATTCAATAAATTCAGCATCAGCTAAATCTAAAGGTAAGGGATTACCAATAGGTTCTACACCAAATCTACGGCGTAAAAGTAAATTATTAGTAATATTGTCTGATTTAACTCTGTTGTAAGCAGGACGTTTTTTAAGTGCTGCAAACCAAACATTGATGAGAGGAAAACGAGGATTTCCTTTGATGTGATATCCTCTATATACTGGTAAATTAGCCGCCAATCTATCTAAATGGGGACTATACATAATATCTACCAAACTAAATGTTGATAAAAAATATGGTTTTGGGTATCTCCCTAAAGTTTTCTCAATTTCATCTAATTTAGCTTCAAATTCTGCTTCTAAATTTGCTAGTTCTTTGGCATCTTCTGGAGGTTGTCTCAAGAATTTATAGGCAATATCCCGAAAACCATTGGTTTCTGCATCTTCAACCCATTGTCTAGCAAGAGCATTTTCTTCTGGATTTTCAGGTAACAACGTTTCTCCAAAGTGTTCTTCTAATTCTAAAAGAATATCTTTGGATTCATAAACTAACTTACCCTCAATATTTGCTGCGGGAACAAGGGTTGTTGGCACTAAATCCGTATACCATTTAGGTTTATTACTCAGATCAATAAATTCTGTTTCAAAGGGAATTTGTTTTTCTTCTAAGGCAAACCAAACTCTTTCACAGAAAGGACACCAAGAGTTACTATCTCTATATAACAATATTGGCGGTTTTTTCTCCGGGTGAAGTTTATCTAAACTACTAGGAATAGGAGCAGTAGAAGGTGCTTGTCCTGGTCTTTTAACTCGACGGGCGGGGGTATTTTGTCGAGCAGTTTCTAATAATTGATCCCAACTGGATATGGTAGCGCTTGCAATAGCCATTTCTTACCTTGCCTTATTTGGAACACCAGAAAATACAAATAGTTGTTCTTCTTTGGGTGTAGGGAGATTTTCACCTAAATAACGATGAATCCCTACTCCCATATCTCCTGTTGCTGTGAGTTTAAAGTTAACTTCTTCAAATCCAAAATCACGGAAGTATTTACGCACGGTTTCTGAATAAGCAATACCGTTAGAATGTCCACGAGTCCAGAGAACAAAAGCACCTTTTTTACTCAGAAAGCTCAAGTTTCCTAATAACCGATTGAGTTCGTTTTCATCAGCTAGATTCCCAAAAATCCCACAAACAATCACAATATCTGCTGGTACTGCTCCTACATAGTTATCAGCAGCAGTTGCATCACCATTGATAAACTCAATTTGTTTTGTTAAACCCAATGATTCTATAGTTGCACGCCCACGTTCAACTAACTCAGGATTGATTTCTACCAATCTTGCATATACATCTTTAGCGCGGTGATGAATTGCTAAAGTTCCTAATAAATCTCGCCCATCACCAGCGCAAGCACTAACTACTCGAATAGTACCAGTTGGGGAGTTATCCAAACTATAGGAAATATATTCCTGCACGATTTCTAGCCGTTGCTGTAATTTGGGTTCAGTGTTGTAAAGATCGTGCCATTCTAACCAATCTTTTGGCATAAAAGAAGATTCCCGATTGCTAAAAATTCAGATTCTCAACAGTGTCTTTGATCACTATAACATAAAATACGGTAAGTCTATCAAAAAACCGTAGATTAAATATAAACACAGACTACCATATCAATTTGGGGAAAATCAAGTAGTTAGATAATTATTTATCTAGTAATGCAAAAGATGATTAAGTTGTTTCAATTGACTAACTTGCAATAAGTCTACATTTCCACCACTAATAATTACGCCAATTCTCGCGCCCGGTGCTTTAACTACACCTTCTAATAATGCTGTTGCGGCTATAACTCCGGTAGGTTCAACAACGATTTTTAAACGTTCCCAAATCAAGAACATGGTGCGAATGATGGCTGCATCCGATACTGTCACCATATCATCTACGTATCGCAAGACTAGGGGAAAGGTGATTTTACCCAAACTGGGAGTTCGGACAC
>JBAXRM010000262.1:0-4921 GCA_037131225.1 Nostocales cyanobacterium ELA583
AATAAATGCCAGGGAATAAATGCCAGGGAATAAATGCCAGGGAATAAATGCCAGGGAATAAATGTCAGGGAATAAATGCCAGGGAATAAATTCCCTGTCTCATAGCTCAAGTCCGTTAAAACGGACTAATAAATTTTCCTAGTATTTAGTCATCTTTAGATGACTTTGGCTATTAGCAAGGAACTTAAGTTCCTTGCGGGATAAAGGTTTGGCTAAACCCCTACAGGATTATTCAAATATTATCAATTTGGAATTTGTGGGGATTTGGTAAAATAAACTGGTTGTTTTCTTTGACTAAATCACCTAATTTTATTTAAGGGAAATTTTTTGGTATGTTCCTATTGATTGATTTGTGATAATAGAATACAAAACATCTGGGTCTAAATCTGCTCCGTTTTCCCAGTAAATTGTCCCCCATTCAGGATGAACTTTGACTTGCTGAAAATAATTCAAATCTTGTAAAGAAGTGAAGATTCCTGTAAATTCTATTAGTTGGCTAATATCAATAATTCCTTGTGTTTCGTCTTCAAATTGGATATGTAGTTGATAACCTTCTAAGGGGTTGACTGATATTATATCTTTGAGCATTTTTTACTCCAAAGGTGTAATTGGTTCTAGGGGTACTTGTAGTCTGGCAAGTTCCCAGTTTTGCATGAGTTCTGTTTTGTGAATGGCTGCTCATTCTATTACTAATCCTAAGATGCGAGGGGAAATTTTACCTTCTAGTATTGAGAGGGTTTCAATATCAATTATGGCTTTTTGTTGATTATAGCGGACATGAAAGTGGGGGCGGATGGTCGTTATAATACATGGTGATGATACTTAAGAGGGTATTTGAAAAGTATTAGATGAAACCGATAATCTCCAAAAACCTAACCCCCCTGCCCCCCTTCACTAGGAGGGAAGGGGGTTTCAAAGCCTCTCCCCGCTTCGGGGAGAGGTTTGGAGAGGGGTTAATTTATACCTTGAAAACTTTTAAAACACCCTCTAAAAAACGGCTAATTTCTGGCATGGTTCACTTAACTACATTATTCAAATATTATCTATTTGGAAATTGTGGATATTTTGTAAAATAAAATAATCCCCTTCTTTGATTAAATCTCCTGTACAACAAATTGGTAAACGTTCTTGATAGGCTTTGATTGCTAAAATATAATCATGATCTTTAAGTTCAGTTGTGATGTGACGGAGTTTATCAAAAACCACACCAAATAATTGAATTTTTCCACTTAATTGATCTGTGTTTGGTGTTTGAATGTGCATAACTACAGCTTGAATAGTTAAATTAGGTGCATTAGTAATGATTTCTCCTAAAATATCAAGTTGTGAGCGATTTTCAGCCTGTTCTAAAATTTCGATAACGTCATATATACGACGAGAATAATCATCAAAATTTTGGTCTACAGGTAATTGGATTTTGAGTTTATTTTCTGGGTAGTTATCGCGTATCCAAATTGAAACTTTGTTGGGAATTAAACTTTGTTCATGCCAACCTTTAGATTTTAAATATTTGTCTATTTGTTGAGGTTGTAAATGATTGAGAATTTCTACATCATTAATAATGGCTTTCATAATGTCCCTCCAGTTTGGATTTTTTGCATCGGTGATAAAATAGTCACATTTACTTATTTCTGAAGAGGTGACATGAAGAGCCTCTAAGGCTTTAATTCCATCTTCTTCCTAGTTGTTTCGCTCGTTCTCTTACGGTTACGGTTGTGGTTTAAAGATTCAACTGTGGAACAAGGGACAACAACAGTGTTAATTGATTCTCCAATATCATTAAAAATTTCTAAAATATAGCCTTCCTCACCTCCTGCTGGATGGGGAACAGTATCAACTAAAGTAGCAATATCCCCTTTTTTAAGGTTATATTCGGGAAAGTCGCGGTTTAATAAAACTCTTTGGTATAACTCAGGCATTGGTTTTTTTCTCCTTTTTAGGCTTGAGAGTAACAAATTGGAATTGATCTATTTTTCGTTTTAGCCAAACCGTTACAACGGATAAGTTACGTTGATTAACTCCAATTAATTCTCCTTCAATTCTCTAAAAAGTTCCGTATTCATTGGTAATATCTTATGAATAACAAGATCCCCGATTTCTCTAAAAAGTCGGGGATATGACTACATTATTCAAATATTATCTATTTGGAAATTGTGGAGATTTTGTAAGATAAAATGGTCGTTTTCTTTGACTAAATCACCTGTAAAACTAATTGGTAAACGTTGTTGATAGGCTTTAATAGCTAAGATATAATTTTGGTTGTTTAGTTCAGTGTTAATTTTTTGTAATTTTTGAAAAACAATTCCTAAAATAGTGATTCTACCATTTAATTTGTCGAAATGAGGTGTATAAATATCCATAACAATCCCCTGGGTACTAATATTAGGGATAATCTGTAAAAGTTCTGTTAAAATTTCTAAGTTTGTCCGATTTTCTACGGTTGCTAATATTTCGATTATTTCCTGAATACGCTGAGGATAATCTCCAAGATTTTCCTGGTTAGGTAGTAAGATTTCAAAATCTTCTGGGGTTGCTGATTTATTCCAAATAGTGGCATGATTTAAGAATGGTTTATTTTCCTGCCATCCGTGAGTTTGTAAGTAATTTTTTAGATTTTCAAGGTCTATATTTTGCAAGGTTTCTTGATCTTTGACAGTAACTTTCATGGTTGAACTCCTTGACTAATGTTGTGCATAATTGACTGGAGTGCGGTAACTGTAAATTGATGACTTTTAGATAAGGTGATGGTGACAGCAGTTTTATTTACTGTTTCTGGCATTTCTCTTAATGATACCCAATATCCACAATATCTGATGCAAAGTTCTGCTTCTGACTGGGTTAACCAATCTTCTATTTTTTCAGGGATGACTACAACAACTAAAATTCTAGGAATGGCAAAATTATCCATTCTTAAATCATCGTAGTTTTTGAGTTTTAGGGGGTATTGAATAGAGTTATCTGTTTGGATATCCCTAGATGTACATTTTAACTGTAATTCTAAGCGTGGTGATCTAACCCGACCAGTGGCACTTTTGGCGGCGATTCCCCAATCTATACTATCATCATCTATGGATGGTTTGTATAGTGAATAACCTGCTACTGTGGTTACTGCTTGTAAATAGGTGTTGCTAAATAGTTCTTTTTGTAGGTTTATATCCATATTGTTTTAAGTTAATTTTTCTATGATTTTTTCTGCTTCTTTGACTCGGATTTCTCCTGACATCAATTTTGGTAATAGGGTGTTTCGGATAGTTGCTAAATTCTGACATTGATTTAAATTTGCAATCCATTGATAGAATAAGGGGTGAGCTATTCTTTCAAATGACATAAGAATTGGATCATTAGGAATTACTGTAGGAAATTTAGCAACTATTTCTTGACTTAGATTTTGTTGTGCTGACCCTCTAGCTTGACTTTCAAGTAATTCAATTGATGATGATAGTTTTAAGTATATAAAGTATTTCATATTGGCAAGTGGTGTAAGACCACAACAAGCTTGATTAGTACACATTTCTTCAGCTAAAAAACAGACTTGTCCTGCTGTTGCACCATATAAAGCGACAACAGTTGTACCACTTGACCAAAGCTTGGCACTACTATTAGTTAGTCCTAATTTAGAAATAAAGCTCTCTGTAAAAATTACAATCTTTTGTCGAACTTCACCTGATGTTAGCCAAGGAACTTCTTTAGGTGTCCAATATGTAGGTATATTTCGTTTAGGAGTACCACCATTCTCTATTTTTTGACAACAATCTTTTAAATTTCCAATCCTCCACCCCTTGGGAATTAAACCCAAAGAAGACTCCTCAAACTCATCAGGAAATAGATCCGCCGTTGCTGTGTCTATACCTGCGGGTTGTCTTCCTTCCATCTTGGCACGTACAGGGTCAAAATCTACAAACCACGACTTAAAAATTGCCCTGGCCATTGCTTCTAGGGTTTCGTTTATCTGTTGGTTCAGTTCGATTTTGTCATCAAGGGAAGAGAGGATGTGAGCGATCGCTTTTTGTTCAGAAAGTGGGGGAAGTTTAGGAATTTCTAAATTCCGAATATCTGACATATTGAGATGAGAAACCGTTGAACCCTCAGATTTCGACATCATTTTATAACGCATTTGAGGCGTTAACAGCAAATAAAGAAGATAACGAGAATCTAATTTTTCTTGATTTGTGCGAATTAATACTGTGCGCTGACCAAGGCAAGCTTTTTGATTAGGCGGTATTATTCCAACAT
Source organism: Nostocales cyanobacterium ELA583 (assembly GCA_037131225.1). Classification (GTDB taxonomy): domain Bacteria; phylum Cyanobacteriota; class Cyanobacteriia; order Cyanobacteriales; family Nostocaceae; genus Dolichospermum. Next base: position 4,234 of record JBAXRM010000262.1, read on the forward strand.
CACCAACTGGAGCTTCACGCGCTAATATTAAATCACCTGGTTTTGGCTCTAATCTCGCTGTCCATTGTTTATAAACTTCTTCAGAAACACGATTAGCATTTTTAAAATCTATCCTTCCATTTTTAATATTTGTTGTGCGTATAGAAGGTATTCCCCAAGGTTGTATAGGGGCTGTCTTATGCTCACAATCAACTATTGCTTCACATAGGGTTGAAAGTTGTAATTTATTCTCCATACCCCACCCTCCATAAATTTCTTCTAATCTCCCACTCTCTCAACTTATTAACCCATTTCATAATTTTCAGACTCCTCCTCAACCTCCACATTTACCATCTCTAACGCGGATATTCAAACTGATTAGGTAAACCTTGAAAATGAAAAGAATGATTTTTTTCTTTTTCTAAATCTAATAAAACCTTAGCCACATCTGCCGCGATTTCTATAGCTTCTTGTACAGTTTTACCCTCAGCAACTAACCCCTGTAAATCATCACTGGTAGCCACAAAATACTCCTTTCCTTCCTCAATAAATTTTTCAATATTCAATCTAATTAGAGTTTGCATCTTTTGATATTCCCAAACGTGGATAATTTGATTTTAACACTATACTGTTATTGGGTTGCACTGTCGCTTAAGAGGATGTTTTAAAAGTTTTCAAGGTATAAATTAACCCCTCTTGTAAACCTCTC
>JBAXRM010000263.1:0-4861 GCA_037131225.1 Nostocales cyanobacterium ELA583
TTAGCCATAAAGTATTAAATAAAACCAATAATCTCCAAAAACCTAACCCCCCCTACCCCCCTTCCCTACAAGGGAATGGGGATTTTAAAGCCTCTCTCCTTATAGGGGAGAGGTTTGGAGAGGGGTTAATTTATACCTTGAAAACTTTTAAAACATCCTCTGATGTAGTTTAACAGGAATTTCAATGATAAACTCTGTTCCTTCTCCAGGTGCAGAGATACAATCTAATTTACCACCATGTTTTTCTACAACAATTTGATAACTAATTGATAACCCTAAACCTGTACCTTCTCCCACAGGTTTGGTAGTGAAAAAAGGATCAAATATGCGTTGTTTAACTTCAGGACTTATCCCCATACCATTATCTTTAATAGAAATTTGTACCCAATCATTATTATTAATAAGTTGAGTCCGAATAATAACCTGGCTAGAATTATTCTTGAGTTCAGCAGTTGATAACTTTTTATCCCGTTGTTGCAAAACATCAATAGCATTACTAATAATATTCATAAATACCTGATTCAGTTGGGAAGCATAACATTGAACTAAAGGAACATCACCATAATCTTTGACAACCACATTGCTAGAATAGCCTAACTTATCCTGGAATCGAGTTTGTAAAATCATCAATGTACTATCAATTCCCTCATGGATATCTACAGGTTTAGTTGCTGATTCATCAAGACGGGAAAAATTACGTAAACCTAAAACAATCTTGCGAATACGTTCTGAACCTACCATCATTGAATTGAGAATTTTAGGTAAATCTTCAAGAACAAAATCAAAATTATTTTCTTGTTTATATTCTTGAATAATAACTGAGGTATCAGAATATTCTTCTTGATATATATTTAGCAGATTGATAATAAGTTCAATATAATTATTAGCGTGTTCAATATTAGCATAAATAAAATTTACAGGATTATTAATTTCATGGGCAATTCCCGCAACCATTTGTCCCAAACTGGACATTTTTTCTGTTTGAATTAGTTGCGATTGTGTAGCTTTCAACTTATGCAGTATTTTTTCTAAATCTAGATTTTTTTCATTTAACTCCTGAGTTCTTTGGGTAACTTTTTCTTCTAAATTACGATAGATTTGGGCATTTTCTAGAGAAATAGCCGCTTGAGAAGATAGGAGATTTAAAATTCTTAATCTGTCAGTAGTAAAAGCATTGACAGTCAGATTATTTTCTAAATAAATAATACCGATTAATTCCCCTTTATTCAAAATAGGATTGCATAATATAGATTTAGGTTGATGCTGTATCACATAAGAATCATGGGCAAAATCCTGATCATTTGTAGCATCACTAATTAATAAATATTCTTGAGTATGAGCTACATAATTAATAATGCTTAATGGTAAATCTTGGCTATTGTTAAGCGGTGTAGTAGATAAATCACATTCATACTCATTCATACATTGAGCGACTAAGATTAAATTTCCCTCCCTTTTCAAAATTAATGCAGATTTATTAGCTGCAACATTCTCTAATATCACCTGCATGAGAGTGGATAATAACTTGTCTATCTGAATTTCCGAAGAAATCGCTAAAGATGCTTTAGTAATAGTTTCTAAATCTAATAATGCCGAAACACCTGTCAAACTAGGTTTATTAACAAGTGTACTCACTTCACCGTCTGTTAATTTAGTTTTGGTTTGATTAATAATCGGTTCAAGTAAATAAGGATAGGTTGTTTCTAAATTAACAATTTTAGCCTTAGTTCCCCAATTAGCATAACAATAATAAGCATCTATTAAATAAGTTTTAGCAATTTTTTCTTTATCAAAGCTGAGGTAAAATTTAGCTGCTAGTTCATTAGCTAGTGCTTCTTCATGAAGATATTTATTTTCTTTAGCTCCAGCAATTGCTTTGTCATAAAGTTCCATTGCTTGCCAACTATTGCCTAATACTCTAGCTGTTTCTGCTGCTATTAAGTCATATTTATGTTGAAAATTCATAGGTGCATGAACAGCCCAGTTTTTCATCTTTTCTTGATTGAATAAAACTTGTTCTAGATATTGTTTTTGTCCACTTATAGACTGATAAGAATATTCAGCTAAAAGAGATAAAGAATAATAAAAATTATATTGACTAGTCGTAACTTGTCCCACCACACATTCTAAATAAGCTTCACCTTGAATTGCATTATCAACAGCGATACTGGTAAAACCAGAGAAATAATAAAATATAGTTTTTGCTAAATATAATGAAAATAGTACAGTTGAAGCTTTAGATTCTATGAGAATAGGTAGTAATTGAGATTCATTAAATAAATCACCCTCAAATATTTGTTTAGTTTCATTAATTTCGGCAAAATTAAAAACTAACTGATACCATACTTTATGCAGCAAAACAGTACCTTCTTGCTTCAAGCTATACATTAAAAGGATATGAGTTTTTAACTGCTCAAATACATAGGATAAATTTTCACCTTTGAAAATCATATTTATGTTATACATGGCAGAAGAGTAACCAGAATGTTCTAAATCTCCAGTTTCTATGCCGCTTTGTAAGGATTCTTGTAAACTAACTACTACTGTCTGTAAATGTTTTTTCCAAAATAAAATATTACTAGCCCACATCAAGATAACTCGACATTTAATAGTTCTACCATCAAATTTATCTAATATACTTAAAGCTAATTCACCATAACGATATCCAGTTTCAATATCTGCAAAGAACCCACAAAGTATTACACCATAATTTACATATCCAGAAGCAGAAAATTTTGAATTACCATATTTCACAGATAAATTTATCATAGTAAAAATAATTGCTGGAAATAATTCTGGGTCAACAAAATAACTAGCAGCAGTCAAATTAGTTAAAATCCGCATCACCGCGATTTTATCAGCAGCTATCATTTCTGGTAAATTGATTAAATCATCAACATTTAAGTTTGGTGGAGGTGTTCTTTCTAAGTCAACTCCTAGCAAATTGACTAAATTCAACCCTGTATCAATTGCTCTTTGTAGTTGCAATTGAGACAGATATATTTGAATCTGCGCTTCATATACTTTTACTTGATCTATAAGATTAGTAGCATTTTGCTTAACTACTTCTATATATATTTCTGCTTGCTTAAAATTAATATTTAAATATTCTGCTTCGACGATTTCAGTATAAAGATTTAAAGTTAATTCATACTCATATTCCCAACTATCTGCTGCTAAAAGTTCTAAACCTGCTTTTAAATATCTGATAGCGGCTTCGTAAGCTGTAGAAGATTTAGCTTTACAACCAGCAAGTAAATTTAATTTAGCTAATTCATATTTTTCTAACTGATTAGTAATTAAGTTAATCCCAATATTTAATTGATTGACTATTTCAAATATCTTTTCTTCGCATTCCGCAACATTGGTATTTTTTAAAAGCAACTGACCGATTTTTAAATGCGTTGCTGATTTATCAATATCAGCAATAAATGAATAAGCTGCTTGTTGAACTCTGTCATGGAGGAATTTATATTTAACTGTTAAATTTGAGTCAAAAATATCAACTTCTAATTCCTTATTTGTAAAAAATTTATAACTTTCATTTTGAGGGATAATCAGTTCTTCTTGTAAAGCATCCCATAATTGGGCTGCTATTTGTATGGGAGATTTTTCACAAACTATAGACAAGGTAGATAAATCAAATTGATTACCAATACAAGCAGCTATTTTTAAAATATCTTGGGTATGTTCAGGTAATTTTTGTAATTGGATTTTCAGAAAATTTACAACATCATCATTCTGATATAAAGCTTTGGCTGCATTGATATCACACTGCCAATAACCAAGGCTAAAATCATAAGTAATTAATCCATCTTCATATAATGATTTAAGTAACTGATTTGTGAAAAATGGATTACCTTGAGTTGTTTTGAAGAGTAGTTTAGTTAAATCTTGACTATGAGATTCTGGACAATATAGAGTATCTGTAACTAACAGGTTAATGTGAGTTTGTTCTAAAGGTAGTAAAGTAATTTGATTAATGGTGATATTATCTTTTTGAATATCATCTAAAGTCATCATTAAAGGATGTCCTGGATTAACTTCATTATCTCTATATGCACCTATTAATAATAAATATGCTGTATCTTTGGCACTCATTAATAATTTAATTAATTTCAAAGAAGCTATATCAGCCCATTGTAAGTCATCTAAGAAAATTACTAATGGATGTTTGTTAGTAGCTAATATTTGAATAAATTTACTAAATAATAAATTAAAGCGATTTTCCGAAGCATTACCTGTCAGTTCGGGAACTGCTGGTTGCTGGCCAATAATATTTTCTAGTTCAGGAATAACATCAATAATTACCTGTCCTTGTGATCCCAAAGCTGATAAAATCTGATTTTTCCATTCTTGTAACTGTACTGTATTTTCAGTTAACAGTTGTTTCATAAGACTGCGAAATGCTTGTACTAAAGCAAAAAAGGGAATATTTCGTTGAAATTGATCATATTTACCAGAGATAAAATAACCTTTTTCTCTCACAATTGGTTTATGAACTTCATTAACGACAGCAGTTTTACCAATACCAGAAAAACCTGCTACTAACATTAATTCTTTACTTCCAGCACTGACATTTTCAAAAGCTTGCAATAATGTAATAATTTCCTGTTCTCTACCATAAAGTTTTGCAGAAATCAGAAACCTATCGCTGATATCTTTCTTTGCTAATTCAAAATTATTAATCTCACTCTGAGTTAATAAAATTTGTTGACATATTTCTAAATCATATCTAATTCCTCTAGCTGTTTGATATCTTTTATCAGGGTTTTTTGCCATCAATTTAATAATGATATCTGCTAAAACTTGAGGAATTTCGGGATTAATTTCTCTAGGATTAATAGGTTCTTTAGCAATA
>JBAXRM010000264.1:0-4827 GCA_037131225.1 Nostocales cyanobacterium ELA583
TTTGTGGAAGCTAATTGTTCGGTGACAGTGGCTTCTAATTCTTTCCCAGAAGCGGCAATTTGTGTACTGGAAGTGGTAATTTGGATTCCTGACTTTTGAAGGCGGCGAGTTAAAGAATTTAATGGCTTAGTAAAATTAACCCCAAAAATAAAAGCAGTCATAGGACCAATTACCATTGTAAGTAATAAGACAAACGAACCTGTAGCTGCATATTTTTGCCCTTGCTTATAAGTTTCAGTCCCAAATTTTTCATTCTGATTAATATTTTCAATTAGTAATTTTGTGGCTGCTTCAAATGACGGACGATTATCTTGGGATTTTTGTCTCAACTGTGTTAAAAAATCTCCGGCTTTTTTAACCACTCCTATTTCTGGACTATTGGCTTGATTGAGTTTAATTAATGCCAATTCTCTAGCATTTGGGCTAATAATCCCCAAACTTTCAAACTGCTTATTTAATTGCATAAATGTTTCATGATTCTTTTTCCATTCATCCCAGCGTTTCTGAAAATCAGCATATATTTTTTTTTCTTCATCACTTTTAGGTGTTGGTTCATATTGCTTTAATCCATAATCAATTTGTTCCCAAGCTTTTTGAATTCTCGCTACTTCGGCATTTCTTTCTACTAGGGTAAGTTGATCATTGAGTAAGGCACGTTCTGAAGATTCTACCTGAGTTTGTCCTTCGTTAATTTTCCAAAGTCCCATGATACTGGGCATACTATTTGTACTGAGAGTGTCCAAGGCATTACTGAGGCGTGCATTTACATTCCAGCCGACTAAAGCCACAACTAACACAATTACACCTATAAATAAAAATGCACTGACTAACCGCGTTTGCAAGCTTGAATTCTTGAGCATAAATACCTCAATATTGATTTTAAAATTGCCGAATTGCTTTTTTGACTTAATTTTTAACCTGAAAATGAGAAATTTCAGATCGTAATGATTGCGCTGCTTCTTCTAATTGTTCTAAAGCCCCATTAGTTTCCCGTAAAGCATCAACAGTTTGCTGGGAACTATCAGCTAATTGTTCCATTGCCTCACTAATTTGGATTGCTCCTTGAGATTGTTCTTCCATACTTTCACTGACTTGCATAAATTGCGGTGGCAAGCTTTCCACTTGATTGATCACTTTCCCTATTTGATTACTAATTTTACTTATCTGGGCAATACTATTATTCGCAGTGCTATTAAATTTATCCATTTCCATTACTCCCGTAGAAACAGCCGCTTGCATATCTTTAACAATTTGCTCAATTTCTAAAGTAGCGACAGCCGTTTGATTTGCTAATCGGCGAATTTCTCGGGCTACTACCGCAAATCCTGCTCCATATTCTCCGGCTTTTTCGGCTTCTATGGCAGCATTTAAGGATAAAATACTAGTCTGATCAGCAACTTTAGTAATTGTCACCACAACATTATTAATATTGCCAGCTTTTTTATTCATTATTCCTAATTTGGAAGTAATGGAATGTGTACCTTCTGTTAATTGCCGCATCGTGTTTTCCATTATTTGTAATTCATCACGACTTTCACTTGCACCAGCAGCAGTTAGCTTGGTCATATCTGCCACTTTTTCCATTGTCTTGACTAAATTTCTGGAAGTAGCAGCAATTTCTTGAGCAGTAGCAGCCACTTCATTTGTCGAAGCTAATTGTTCGGTGACAGTGGCTTCTAATTCTTTCCCAGAAGCGGCAATTTGTGTGCTAGAAGTGGTAATTTGGACTCCTGAATGTTGAATGCGGCGAATTAAAGAATTTAAATCTTGATTCATGGTGTAAAAGGCATTTTGTAATTTGCCAATTTCGTCCTGACTATCTGTTGGCTGAATTTGGGTTGTTAAATCACCACTAGATATTTTTTGGGCAATATTTACCAACTCGCTAATCTTAAATACAACTGTGTGAAAAGCCATTTGTAGTTTACTAATTTGGTCTTGACTATCTGCTGGCTGAATTTGTGATGTGACATTAACACTAGATATTTTTTGGGAACTAGTCACTAACTCACCAATCTTAGATGCAACCGTGTAAAAAGAAGTTTGGAGTTTACTTAGTTCATCTTGTCCATTAGATAATTGCATCTGTGCGCTGGAATTACTATTTGCTATGGAGTTAGAAACTTTGACTAATTCGTTTACCTTTTGGACAATTGGTTTACTAAAAGCAAACCCAACAGCAACGGCAGTTACCGGACCAATTATCATTGCCAGTAATAATATAAACGAACCTGTAGCTGCATCTCTTTGCCCTTGTTTATCAGTTTCAGTCCCAAATTTTTCATTCAGATTAATATCTGCAACTAGTAATTTTGTGGCTGCTTCAAATGACGGACGATTATCTTGGGCTTTTTGTCTCAACTGTGTTAAAAAATCTCCGGCTTTTTTAACCGCTCCTATTTCTGGACTATTGGCTTGATTGAGTTTAATTAATGCCAATTCCCTAGCATTTGGGTTAATAATCCCCAAACTTTCAAACTGCTTATTTAATTGCATAAATGTTTCATGATTCTTTTTCCATTCATCCCAGCGTTTCTGAAAATCAGCATATATTTTTTTTTCTTCATCACTTTTAGGTGTTGGTTCATATTGCTTTAATCCATAATCAATTTGTTCCCAAGCTTTTTGAATTCTCGCTACTTCGGCATTTCTTTCTACTAGGGTAAGTTGATCATTGAGTAAGGCACGTTCTGAAGATTCTACCTGAGTTTGTCCTTCGTTAATTTTCCAAAGTCCCATGATACTGGGCATACTATTTGTACTGAGAGTGTCCAAGGCATTACTGAGGCGTGCATTTACATTCCAGCCGACTAAAGCCACAACTAACACAATTACACCTATAAATAAAAATGCACTGACTAACCGCGTTTGCAAGCTTGAATTCTTGAGCATAAATACCTCAATATTGATTTTAAAATTGCCGAATTGCTTTTTTGACTTAATTTTTAACCTGAAAATGAGAAATTTCAGATCGTAATGATTGCGCTGCTTCTTCTAATTGTTCTAAAGCCCCATTAGTTTCCCGTAAAGCATCAACAGTTTGCTGGGAACTATCAGCTAATTGTTCCATTGCCTCACTAATTTGGATTGCTCCTTGAGATTGTTCTTCCATACTTTCACTGACTTGCATAAATTGCGGTGGCAAGCTTTCCACTTGATTGATCACTTTCCCTATTTGATTACTAATTTTACTTATCTGGGCAATACTATTATTCGCAGTGCTATTAAATTTATCCATTTCCATTACTCCCGTAGAAACAGCCGCTTGCATATCTTTAACAATTTGCTCAATTTCTAAAGTAGCGACAGCCGTTTGATTTGCTAATCGGCGAATTTCTCGGGCTACTACCGCAAATCCTGCTCCATATTCTCCGGCTTTTTCGGCTTCTATGGCAGCATTTAAGGATAAAATACTAGTCTGATCAGCAACTTTAGTAATTGTCACCACAACATTATTAATATTGCCAGCTTTTTTATTCATTATTCCTAATTTAGAAGTAATAGAATGTCTCGCTTCTGCTAATTGCCGCATAAAGTTTTCCATTGCTTGTAATTCATCACGGCTTTCACTAGCACCAACGGCGGTTAATTTGGTCATATTTACCGCTTTTTCCATCGTTTTGACTAAATTCCTGGAAGTAGCAGCAATTTCTTGAGCAGTAGCCGCAACTTCATTTGTGGAAGCTAATTGTTCGGTGACAGTGGCTTCTAATTCTTTCCCAGAAGCGGTAATTTGGGTACTGGAAGTGGTAATTTGGACTCCAGATTGTTGAATGCGGCGAATTAAGGCATTTAAATCCTTGTTCATGGTGTAAAAGGCATTTTGTAATTTGCCCATTTCATCTTTATTACTTGCTGGCTGAATTTGGGTTGTTAAATCACCATTAGCTATAGATTTAGAAATTGTGACTAATTCATTTATATTGTTAGCCAGTGGCTTAGTAAAACTCAACCCAAAAACAAAAGCAGTAATCGGACCAATTATTAAGCATAATAATATCCAGAAATTAGTTTGTTCTGAGTCAATTTCTCCTTTTTTTGCAGTTTTTTGTGCTAAATTAGTATTATATTCCAGTAATTTCATTTCCATGTTATCTGCTGCACTATAGCTCGAAGCTAATGAAGTAATCGAAAAATTCAGCATTTTATCAATTATTCCAATAGCAGATTCGGCTCTACTAAATTCAGGTGTGTTAGCTTTCCCTTGTTGTGATAACAACAACTGTACTTTTCTAGGATTATTTAACCCATAGCTGTTATATTGGTCATTCAATCGGAGAAGCTGATCAATATCCGCTGACCATTTATCCCATACGGGCAAAACTGTTTTATAAATTCGCTCTTCTTCTGAGTCACGAGGCAACTTTTCATATTCCTGGAATCCCTCTTTAATATCCTGCAACGCTATTTTAAGTTTGGTGACTTCTTGTTGCCCTTGCTCAATAGTTACCAATGGCGAAAGTAAGAGATTCTGAGATCCTAGCACTCTACTTTGTGCTTCATTAATTTTCCATAAACTAACGGTACTGGGCAATGTTTTATCCGCGAATATTTTAATATATCCACTCATCCGGTTAGAACCACTCCACCCGATAATACCCACGATGAAAACAATTAGACCGATAAATAAAAATGCACTAGTTAACCGTGTCTGTAAGCTTAAATTCTTGAGCATAAATACCCCGATGTTGATTTCAAAATTATTGCTGAATTAGTTTTTTGTGACTTAATTTTTGACTTGAAAATAAGAAATTTCTGAACGCAATGACTGTGCTGCTTCTTCTAATTGTTCTAAAGCCCCGTTAGTTTCCCGTAAAGCATCAACAG
>JBAXRM010000265.1:0-4762 GCA_037131225.1 Nostocales cyanobacterium ELA583
AAGACAAAAGTAGTCCGACTTGCTTATCAAACATCTGGTGATATTGTGAAAATAAAAGGAGTGGTAGATAAGCGTCTTGAGCCTTTAGGTATCAAGGTAGAATGGTCTCCATTTCCTGCTGGACCACAACTAATGGAAGCCATGAATGCAAACAAAGTTGATATTGGTTCTGTGGGAGAAACTCCACCAATTTTTGCTCAAGCTGCTGGCGCTCAATTAGCTTATATTGCTGGACGTAAACCTAGTAGTGGTGAAGGTAGTGCTATTGTTGTTCAGCCAGATTCTCCTATTAAGACAGTTAAGGATCTTAAAGGTAAAAAAGTTGTTTTTCAAAAAGGATCAGCATCACATTATTTACTACTTAGAGCATTAGGTGAAGTAGGTTTAAAATATAGCGATATCCAAGCAGTTAGTTTAACCCCAGCAGAAGCCCGTGATGCTTTTATTCAAAAGAAAATTGATGCTTGGGTTGCTTGGGACCCTTTTGTTGCATTCGTCCAAAAAACTGCTAATGCTCGTGTTTTAAGAAATGCTTCCAGAATTGCCACTCAAGGCGGATTTTATATGGCTAGACGGAGTTTTGCCGTGGAAAATCCTGAAGTTGTGCGGATAGTTTTAGAAGAAGTAGATAAATTAGGAGAATGGGCAGAATCTAATCCTGACGAAGTTGTAAAAATTCTTGCACCTGAACTAAAACTTGATCCTGCACTTTTAGCTGTGGTAGTTCGTAGACGTACATTCCGTATCCGCCCAATTAACTCATCTCTTGTTGCTGAACAACAACGCGTTGCAGATTTGTTTTATAAAGAAGGAGTTATCCCTAAACAAATTGCCATTAAAGAGTCGATTTTAAGTTCTCAACAATATGCAGCTATTACACCCCAAAGAATTAGTAAAAAATAACCTGTAGTTATTCTGATTCTTACCACGGCGGCTAAACCCCGCCATGATTATTTTCCTCATCATTTAATAAATTACTATGAAAGTTTCCTCTCTTCCTACTGATTTTTTCTCAAAGTATGGAACTAAAAAAAATAAGTTCTCTTTGAAGTTGATAAAAAATCCTTATTTTCAATCATCTATCCCTTGGCTTGTGCCAATTACAATAATTGTAGTGTGGCAATTTTTGTCTTCTATTGGTGTTATTCCTACAAGAATATTACCCGCACCTTTAGCAGTTGTTACGGCTGCTATTAAATTAACTCAAAGCGGTGAACTTCCCAGAAATATTGGTATTAGCTCTCTAAGAGCAATATCTGGTTTTTTATTGGGGGGAAGTATTGGCTTTAGTTTAGGTTTACTTAATGGTATTTCTCCTATTGCAGAAAAATTACTAGATACTTCACTGCAAATGCTACGGAATATTCCTAACTTGGCATTAATTCCATTGGTAATTTTATGGTTCGGAATTGGTGATGAGGCGAGATTATTTCTAGTATCTTTAGGTGTCATGTTTCCCATTTATTTAAATACTTTTCATGGGATTCGTAGTGTTGATCACGGATTGATTGAAATGGGTAAAATTTACGGTTTAAATACTTGGGGTTTATTCTGGCGAATTATTCTCCCAGGGGCAATGTCTTCAATTCTAGTTGGTGTACGGTTTTCTTTAGGGATTATGTGGTTAACACTGATTGTCGCAGAAACAATTGCTGCTGACTCCGGTATTGGTTATATGGCAACAAATGCTAGAGAATTCATGCAAACTGATGTTGTGGTTTTAAGTATTTTAATCTATGCCTTGTTCGGTAAACTGGCTGATATAATTGCTAAAGCTTTGGAAAACTACTGGTTGCAATGGAATCCCAGTTATTTAAAGGGTTAATCTACTAATACCCGATATGATTAAAGTTGATTCTGGTAAAAGTATTGTTTTCTTAGTCCATTTATGTAATACTCTTAGTCATTACCCAAATAATACGGTTTACCGATAGAGTTAGCGTAGTTATTGATTGAAAAATTTTACACTTAAATAAGAATTATGCAAGTTCTTTGGTTTATTCCCACACATGGCGATGGACGCTATCTAGGAACTGCTCTAGGTGGTCGTTCAGTGAATTTTGATTATTGGCGACAAATTGCCCAAGCGGTTGATCAATTAGGGTTCACAGGGGCTTTATTACCTACCGGTCGTTCCTGTGAAGATGCCTGGATTTTGGCTTCAACTTTGGTAACGTACACTAAAAAAATGCGGTTTTTAGTAGCAATCCGTCCGGGGTTGATGTCACCAGGAGTAGCGGCGAGAATGGCAGCAACTTTTGATAGAATTTCTGGCGGACGACTATTAATTAATGTCGTAACTGGTGGTGATCCTGTTGAATTAGCTGGTGATGGTTTGCATCTTGGTCATGATGAGCGCTATCAATTAACTGATGAATTTTTAACAGTTTGGCGAGAAATTGCTGGCGGTGAAATTTCTAATTTTGAAGGTGACTATCTCAATATTAAAGAAGGAAAAATCCTATTTCCTAATATCCAAAAACCTCATCCACCTTTGTGGTTTGGTGGTTCTTCTCCAATTGCTCAAGTAATTGCTGCCAAGCACGTTGATGTTTATTTAACTTGGGGTGAACCACCTCAACAAGTAGCCGAAAAAATTGCCTCTGTGAGACGTTTAGCTCAAGCACAAGGGAGAACGTTAAGCTTTGGTATTCGTCTTCATGTCATTGTCAGAGAAACTGAAAGTCAAGCTTGGGATGCTGCTAATGATTTAATTCGTTATGTAGATGATGCAGCTATTCATAAAGCTCAACAAGCCTATTCTCGCATGGATTCAGTTGGACAACAGCGGATGAAGGAATTACATAATGGCAGTCGGGAAGCATTAGAAATTAGCCCTAATTTATGGGCAGGAATTGGTTTAGTTCGGGGTGGTGCGGGAACTGCATTAGTAGGTGATCCTGATACTGTTGCTAGAAGAATGCAGGAATACGCAGACGTAGGAATTGATACTTTTATCTTCTCTGGTTATCCCCATTTAGAGGAAGCTTATCGAGTAGCAGAATTGCTTTTCCCTCGTTTACCTTTGGATAATTTACCAACAGTAGAACCACAATTATTAAGTCCTTTTGGTGAAATTGTTGCTAACCGAGAATTTCCCCAACAGCTTAAAGAACAACTTAGAGAAACAACAGTAGCAACTGTAGATTAGTTAAAAATTAATTAAATCAAGAGGTTTTTGTCAAATGGCTTATATTTTAGCGATCGCGGGTAGTCCTTCTCATCCTTCTAGAACCTACGGAATTTTGGAATATGCAACTCAAATTCTTTCTGAACAAGGCTTAGAAACAAATATTATTTCTGTGCGAGATTTACCTGCTGAAGATTTAGTTTATGGACGTTATAACAGTCCAGCTTTAGAAAAACCAAAAGCATTATTAGAACAAGCAAGTGGTGTAATTATTGCCACCCCCATTTATAAGGCTGCCTACACAGGTTTACTCAAATCTTTTTTAGATTTATTACCTCAAAAAGCTTTGAATGGTAAGGTTTTATTACCTTTAGCTACTGGTGGTACAATCGCTCATTTATTATCAATAGAATATGCTTTAAAACCAGTTTTAGGTGAATTAGGTGCAAGGCATATTTTAAGTACAGTTTACGCAGTAGATAAGCAAATTCAAATTCAAGCTGATGGTAGTTTGCAATTAGATGAAGAAATTGATCAACGTCTCAAAGAAGTTTTAACCGAATTTATCCAAGCTGTTAATAAATCCCAACCTGATGTCAAGGAATTAGCATATAGTAACTAAAGGTATTTATGAATCAATACTCTGATTTGCTATCGGAACTATCTGATTTTCTTTATCCTCGTAGTCCTTATTATGGAGATTTGAGTTCAGAACGTTTAGAATTTAATGCCCAACTTCAAGATTTTTCGCAACGAGTGAACTATATTTCTGGTCTACAAACTGGTGGTAAACTTTCCGCAGAAGAGGCTTATAAACAAATACATATTCTCTGGAAACAGTTGAAAATGTCCAAGAAAAAAATATTAATTTGCTAGAGAAAAGAGAGTGTCATGAAGATATTGACTCATCAAACACAAAAACATGACACTCTGCCCAACTAATAAACCCAAAAAAATTACCATCGTTTGCATATTTCATCATCAAAATTGTCGGAGAATTGCAAGCGAGCAGTTTCCACAACTAAATTATTTACCTTTTCTCCAGAGGAAATAACCTGGACTCAAAATTGATAAATACCTTCGTTTGTGGGATTATAAAATGGTTTTAAACCTATGGTAATTGTTTAATTAGCGGTAACTGGCGGTAACTGGTTGGTTAAAAGTAGCAATAACAGTTTGCGGTTGAGGTGGATTTTTGGCTAGGGTAATACCTAGCCTTTTTTTGTCCATTTGTTTCTCCAAAACCAATCCTATTTTTTTTGATCAAATTCAATATTTTCTACACCGTCTATTTGTGGAAACAACCTGTTGTAATTGCCAATTAGCCAGAGATTCTGGTAAGTTCTATCTAACTGCATAAAATTCTAGCTCACTAATCAAAATTCTCTTAGTTATGGAAATTAGGGATGAAAAAATATAATCCGCTAAATAATGCTGGTAAATTGACTGCTTTACTATGTTTGCTTACCATTTTGCTCACACCTTGTGTGATAGTTAATGCTAGTGAACGTGGTGTATTAATGAAATTTGGTCAAATCCAAGAACAAATATTAGGAGAAGGAATTCATTTAATTATTCCGTATCGGCTCAATAAATAGGGGTAACAGAGGAAAATAAGTGCAACGAGGTACA
>JBAXRM010000266.1:0-4693 GCA_037131225.1 Nostocales cyanobacterium ELA583
TTGATTCCATATTACTTTTGACTTTTGATTTTTGACTTTTGACTTCCGCAAAGCGTTACTAGACCTAACGAAAAGACTTTTTCAGCAAATGCTAACTATCAAAATATGAAGATACCTGGATTTTCCGGTAAAAGAGATAAAAAAGCCACTTCCTCCCTCCGACAATCCTATTTTTTGATTCCACCATTAGGGCTTTGGCATCCTTGGTGGCGTCAATTTATGGATTGGACGGTAATATTTTTGACTGTAATTTTATGTTTGCTAATGTTGCCAACTCGGTTTCCTGGAATGGAATTATTAGGCATAGGTCCTAACTGGCTGCTGATTTGGGTAGTAGCTTGGAGTGTCAATCGCTCAGTATTTTCTGGTATGCTATCAGGGATCATTTTGGGGCTATTACAAGACGCAATGACATCACCTGACCCAACTCATGCGTTGAGTTTGGGAATAGTAGGAATGTTAACTGCGCTGATCCAAAAGCAACGGTTTATTCAAGAAGACTTTATTTCTATTGCCTTAATTGTATTTGCAATGGCTGTAGTAGCAGACACTATTTTTGCTGTGCAGTTATCTTGGTCAGGAAATCGTCATGCAGCCAGTATTTGGACATATTACCAACGTGCTACCTTAGCTTCGGCAATTCTTAGTAGTTTATGGGCGCCTGTGGTTTATTATCCTCTTAATCGCTGGTGGCAGCAGATGAAATTAATTCGTAATTCGTAATTCCAATGGATAATTTTCCCGGAGTCTCTCCAGCATCTGCATCTTTACCCCAAAATAATCAATTTGTAGTCAAAGAATTAGTCTGTAATGAATTTGACTCTCGCATGATGCTGCGGTGTATAGAATTAGCTCGCACTGCTTTGGGACGCACTGCACCAAATCCCTTAGTGGGGGCGGTGGTTGTCCAAAATGGGGAAATTGTAGGGGAAGGGTTTCATCCCTGTGCTGGTGAACCTCATGCGGAGGTTTTTGCACTGAAGGCTGCGGGGGAACGGGCGCGGGGAAGCACTATCTATGTAAGTCTTGAACCTTGTAACCACTATGGACGCACTCCTCCCTGTTCGGAAGGATTGATTAATGCTGGTGTGTCTAAGGTGGTAGTGGGGATGGTTGATCCTAATCCCTTGGTAGCTGGTGGTGGGATTGCGCGGTTACGGGCTGCTGGTATAGAAGTGTTAGTAGGGGTAGAGAAAGCGGCCTGTCAACGATTAAATGAAGGTTTTTCCCATCGGATTCTTTATAACCGCCCTTTTGGGATTTTGAAATATGCTATGACCTTAGATGGCAAAATCGCTACTACTGCTGGTCATAGTGCTTGGGTAACAAATCAAGATGCTCGCACTGAGGTTCATCAATTACGAGCGGCTTGTGATGCGGTGATTGTGGGTGGAAATACGGTTAGACAAGATAATCCTTACTTAACTAGTCATCAAGTTGAGGCTCATAATCCCCTGCGTGTGGTGATGAGTCGTAGCCTAAATTTACCAGAACAAGCTCGCCTATGGAATATTCAGGAAGCTCCAACTTTGGTTGCAACGGAAGTTGGGAGTTCACGGACTTTTCAAAAAATGCTGCGGGACAAAGGTGTAGAGGTGGTGGAATTTAATTCACTGACACCAGAAGAAGTTATGAGTTATTTATATGAGCGCGGTTTTTGTAGCGTGCTATGGGAATGTGGTGGTATTTTAGCAGCTAAGGCGATCGCTCAAGGCGCAGTTCAAAAAATTATGGCATTTATCGCGCCTAAAATTATTGGTGGAGATCATGCTCCTACACCTGTGGGAGACTTAGGTTTAACTAATATGACTGAAGCGTTACTTTTAGAGCGTGTCAGTTGGCGTGTTGTTGGTAATGATTGCTTAGTAGAAGGTTATTTACCACCAAAAATAAAATAAATAGCACAGATACTTCAGCTATGATTCTTGGCGTTCATAAGCTAAATCACGAATCAGACTCAGCCGAGATTGAATGTAGTCACAAAGAAAATCAGTTTCATGGGCATCTAAGAAAGCTTGATTAGTGATTTGTTTGACTAACCACTGTACCAGACTAGCATCATCAAGCTGTAAGAGTGTTACTGTGTGAGTGGCTTCAACTATAGACCAAAACTGACGCATGGTGTTGGGA
Organism: Nostocales cyanobacterium ELA583; assembly: GCA_037131225.1. Taxonomy (GTDB): domain Bacteria; phylum Cyanobacteriota; class Cyanobacteriia; order Cyanobacteriales; family Nostocaceae; genus Dolichospermum. The sequence goes on from JBAXRM010000266.1 coordinate 2,131, forward strand.
GTCATTAGACCTCTCTATATTAATCATTAATTTAGTTATTTCTCAGATTACACAATTCTGATCTTAATTGACTGCCTAAATCTACAACAAGATATAAGTGTTATTAAAAATTTAATAATTTAACAAATATTTCAATTTAAATCAAGAATTGTCAATTTATATAAATTAATTAAAGTTTATAGTAAACAAATGAGTGATTGATGATTGGTAAGCACTTATTCCCTATTATCTTTTGCCTTTTGCCTATTCCCTACTATATAATTTTACAATCTCATAATAAATGGAATGCGCTTGAGGAAAACTGCTCAATGTCTCATCCTGTTGATATTAGTAACATAACTCAATATTGCCAAAACAGTTCTGTTGGCAAGATGTTACCTGACGCTTTTTACATTCATATTTTAGCATTACATACTCTTGACCCTTGGTTACAAGAATATGAAAGTCGCGCTCGGACTTGTAGTGAGCAAAGTCGAACAGGTGCTTTACTTAAAGTCCAATTGGCAACCTTAGTTAAATTTAGCACTAGTAAACCCAAAATTTCCTATCTACTCTATCCTAATTTTGATACTGATGCCCACCCAGCTTTACAAGCTAGTATTCATGTAGACTTAGAAACTTTAGAAGTGGGTTTTCGGGATTACAGCGATTCGGAAAATCCGCCGATTTTGCACCGTAAAGAAACCTTTGTGACTCCAGAATATCCCCTCTATGCAGAATTTGCTGCTTTAACTCGCGCTCAAGTTGCTTTAGGTTTACTAAATCATCCTCAAGGAATTGGGACTAAGTTGGGTTGGGAACAACGGTTACAAGTTTATGGTGTGGAAGTCCAAGGACACCGCTTAATCAAACGGGAAAATAGTCCAATACCTGCAAATATAGTTCCCAAAATAGACCGTCACAGAGCCGCTATTATTCGTCCTGATTTATCCCGTCCTGTACGGTTAGCATTGGAATCTAACATATTTACCCCAGAAGCCACCTTTTTTGATTATGGTTGCGGACATGGTGGAGATGTTAACCGCATGGCTGAACAGGGTTATATAAGTTGTGGTTGGGACCCTTATTATGCACCAGACACGCCTCGCATAGCTGCGGATATTGTGAATATTGGTTTTGTGATTAATGTGATTGAACATCAGAGCGAGCGCCGGGAAGCTTTGATACAAGCTTGGGAACTGACTCAAAAGGTGCTGTTAGTTGCTGCCCAAGTATTGATATCTGATATTAAACGGGGTGTGATTGCTTATGGCGATGGTATTATTACCAGCCGTAACACATTCCAGAAATATTATGAACAAGAAGAATTAAAAGTTTACATTGATCAGGTCTTAGGAGTTGATGCAATTCCTGTGGCTTTGGGGGTTTATTTTGTGTTTCGAGATGAAGCGGAAGCGGAGTTATTTCGTGCTTCTCGTTTCCGTTCCCGTGCGACTACTCCGAGAATAGTTCTTTGTGTGCAGCGGTTTGAGGAATATCAGGAATTATTAACGCCGTTGATGACTTTTTTAACAGAACGGGGACGAATGCCTATTAAGGGGGAATTACCTCAAGAAGCGGAAATTGCTGCGGAATTTGGCAGTTTACGCCGAGCCTTTAATGTGATTATACAGGCAACTGACTCGGAAGAATGGCAAGCGATCGCTGATAAACGCCGTCAAGATTTGATGGTATATTTAGCATTATGTAATTTTAGCCGTCGTCCGCGATTAGGTCAATTAGCTCCCGCAGTGCAAGAGGACATTTTAGGTTTATATAGTAGTTATAAACAAGCTTGTATAGATGCGGATTTAATGTTAAAAAGTTTGGGAAATACAGAATTAATTATTAAACGTTGTCAAGAAAGTAAAGTAGGCAAAAAATTAGCTAATTCTCTTTGGGTACATATTTCTGCATTACAAGCGGTTGATCCTTTATTACGTCTTTATGAAGGTTGCGCGAGTCGCACGATTGGACGGTTAGAAGAGGCAAATGTAATTAAGTTTCATTTGCAAACACCGAAGATTTCTTATTTATTTTATCCTGATTTTGATATTAACCCGCATCCAATTTTATCAAAGGTGATGACAATTGATTTGCGAGATTTGCACGTTACTTATCAAGATTATGATCTGGAAGATGATCCACCAATTTTACATCAAATAGAGGCTTTAGTTACTGCTGATTATCCTCAATATGAGAAGTTTGTGAAGTTAAGTTGTCAAGAAGAAGATAGAGGACTTTTGGACAATTGGAAGAGTATTAGTCGTCTTTCTGGTTGGAAAAAATGTTTAAAGGAAAATTATACTGTGATTAATGGTTATAAGTTAGGTTGGTGTAAGGATGTAGATGCTTATAAGTTGAAGCTGCTTAAAGCTGCTGCGAAGACTCGACAAGGAAATAGGCTGAAGTTGGTATTGAGTTAGGTCGAGGGGGAGTAGTCGGGTAAGGTTCGAGCGTCACCGCTCTCCACTCCCCTAAGAACCGTGCATAAGACTTTCGCGCTTACGTACTAGGAGGAAGGTATTGTTCAGAGGGAACAGGGAACGGGCAACAGGGAACACTTCGACAAGCTCAGTGCATC
>JBAXRM010000267.1:0-4658 GCA_037131225.1 Nostocales cyanobacterium ELA583
CATGAAGATTTTACCTATTCGGAGGGTAGTCACTAGAACTATGGAATAGAACCCAATATCTTCAATTGTCAAGGTACAGAGGGTCCGTTAGGCAGTTAGGTTTTTATACAGGTTGATTACCATTCCTGTTGCGAACAATATAACACCATTAGGAGCAAAGATGACAAAACTTCATGCACCTCAACCAATCTTCATGAAAAGAAAGACTCTATGCGGTTAAAACCGCACAAGTTGCTTATATTATATCTCAGGTCTAAAGACACTGAGCTTTACGCTTGCCGGATGCTCTTGTAAAACTGGTGGTTATAACCTAGAGGACACTAAAGTAAATGAAACTCGTTTTTTAGCTTTATCCCTTATGAAACAAGCTGTTTAGCTGCCTTGTCACCCAGTAAGGAAAATCACAGAATAAGTATATGAGGTAATATTAAGTTTATTTAACCGTATAAAAACCTAATTTACTTTTTCTCAACAACAAGCATAGGTATACAAAACCTTGGAAAAATCCAACTGTCTAAGTGCAGAATGCTGAATGAAAAAGTTACCAATTCCCTCATCTCCCCACATAATTGAGTGATCATCATCAGAGTCCATTTGTAATAATAGAAAATCATAACCTTCCTCTTCCTGCAAATCCGCACGATCATCATTTTGCACAAATGCGGGATATCCTCCTAAACAGTGTCCTCCTAATAGTTCCTCATACTTTTCTTCATACTCGTTGATAAAATCATCTGCAAGTTCTTCTAAAGAATTTTCCATTGCTTGGGTTAAATTACTTTGTTGAAAGATGGGAAAATAGCTTTTAACTAAGGATCTAAAACGATAATCTGATGCACTCATGGAAGTTGATTGAATAGCAAAATTCAAACCTAGACATTCTGATAATGGTAAACCCATTCCTGGAGGTAAAAATTCAAAATTATCTAGGAGATTATCAATATTCAAATCTGGTTCAGGAAAGTAAATAACTCTAAAGGTAGTTTGTGATAATTGGGGATATTCTTCAATTCCATAGGCTGTTTCACCTCCGGCTTCAATATAAAACTGAAGAATCCCTTTTTCTGGTAAATCTTCTAATTTAGGAGTTTCCGAAAAGTTGATTTGTGCTAAAAGATGCAGGGGTGTATCATCTGGGGCTTTGGGATAATTAAGATGTTTAGGAAAATAAGGTAAACCACCAAATTTACTTTGCCATAAAGTAGTTTCTGATGTTGAAGTTGGAGTAATTTTTAGATAAGGTTTGATAATTGTATTGGCAAATTTATCTACCTGATTTTTTAATTCTAAGAACATTCCATACAATTCATCTGGAGTAAAATTTTTGTTATTTTCCTCCGCTGGGATAGATTCGATATCATACCAACCGTGTGTGAGTAATTCTTGAATATTTTGATTAAAAAAAGCTTCTGCTTCTGCTTCAGAGGGGAATTTATGAAGTTCTTGATAATGGGTAACATTGCAGCCGTCTATGTGAATGGAAGTTCTCAGGGAACTTAATCTAAATATTTTATTGCATTTCATGATGATTAACCTTAGATGTGATAATGAATGATAGAAATATAAACCAAAAAAATTCGTAATTGATAATTCTTAAATTAGGAATTACAAATTACGAATTATGAATTAAGCTGTCAGTTTAGCTAATACTTTTTCTACAGCTTTTAATGCTTGCTTGATTTCTACCTCTGTGACAATGAGAGGGGGAACAAACCGCACTACTTTTGGACCTGCGGGAACAAGTAGTAAACCTTCTGCCATAGCAGCTTTGACAACTTCAGGCGCTGTTAAGGGAATATCGGCTTTGATTTCCATACCGTTGATTAAACCCCAACCACGCACTTCTGAGATATGCTGAGGATATTGACGAGCGATCGCTTTTAATCCTTCTCGTAAATGTGCGCCCTGTTCTCTGACATTCTCTAAAATATTCTCTTTTTCCAAAGTCTCACACACACTCAGCGCCACACCACAAACAAAGGGATTACCACCAAATGTACTTGCGTGTTCTCCTGGTTGGAAAATATCGCAGAATTTCTTACTCATCATTGCACCGATGGGAATACCACCGCCCAAACCTTTCGCACTGGTGAAAATATCTGGTTCTACTCCCAAATGTTCATAACCCCATAATTTGCCACTGCGTCCCATACCAACCTGCACTTCATCGAAAATCAACAAAATGCCGGTTTCGTTGCAAATCTCTCGTAATCGCTTAAAGTAAGCAATATCCCCAGGACGAACTCCACCTTCTCCTTGCAACGGTTCAATTAAAATTGCCCCAACCCGATAATTACCCTCATCTAATTCAGTAACAGCGGCTTCCACTGCTCTAATATCGTTGTAATTTATATAGTGGAAACCAGGAACTAAAGGATCAAAGTGCTTTTGATATTTGGGTTGTCCAGTCGCAGTCACAGTGGCTAAAGTCCGTCCGTGAAAACTAGCATGGGCAGTTAAAATGATCGGGTGGGCAATTTCTAGGACAGTGTGAGCATATTTCCGCGCTAGTTTAATTGCTGCTTCGTTGGCTTCAGCACCAGAGTTGCAGAAAAATACTCGGTCTGCACAGGAATGATTAACAATCCATTTAGCTAATTCACCCTGTTCAGGAATATAGTACAAATTAGAAACATGATGCAATTTCTGCATTTGTCTAGTTACAGCCTCTACCATTGCTGGATGGGCGTGTCCTAGAGTACAAGTGGCAATACCTGCGACAAAATCCAGATATTCATTCCCCTGACTATCCCAAACACGGCAACCAGCACCCCGTTCTAAAGCCAAAGGAAACCGACCGTAAGTAGACATGACAGCCGCATCAAAGCTATCAACATCAAAAGGTGTAGATGGCATAATACCTGACTCCGAGGGGTTCGTGGGTTGTTCAATTAGAGTTTGGACGCTCACTACCGCTACTCCTGAAAAGCTTTTATCGTAATACTTTACTAGGTTCTGGGAAATATGAGCAAAATTTATTCTCAATCTTGATATTACTCCCCTCCCAGTATAAGATTACCTATCTTCTTCCTTCTTCCTTCGTGTTCTATCTCTCCGAGACGCTGCGCGAACGTGCCTTCGTGGTTCATTTAATCTATATTCTTCTAGTGGGAAGGGAGTAGAAGTTTTTTAATTTTTAATTTTTAATTCTAAATTCTTAATTGCCTGTGTATTCTACCCTTGAGCAAAAATATCAACGGATTCAGAAAGAGTTAATGGCTGGGGCGCTTGCTTTAGCTTGTATTTTTTTAATTGGGACTTTGTGGTATTCCTTAGTTGAGGGCTGGAAATGGGAAGATGCGGCTTACATGACTGTAATTACTTTAGCAACTGTAGGTTATGGAGAAATTCATCCATTAGGTAGTCGGGGGCGGTTATTTACCATTGCCTTGATTTTAATGGGTGTGGTCAATCTTACTTATATTGTCAATAGATTTACAGCCGCTGTGATTGAAGGCTATTTTTTAGAAGGAATTCGACTCCGACAACAAAGGCGTTTAATGGAATCATTATCAGAACATTATATTATCTGTGGATTTAGCCGGACTGGGCGACAAATTGCTAAGGAATTTCAGGCTGAAGGTGTTTCTTTTGTCATTATTGATTCGGAAATTGAATCTGTCCAAAAAGCTCAGGAAATTGGTTACACTGTTTTTCAAGGTGATGCCACATTAGATGATTCTTTGTTAAAAGTTGGCATTGTCAAAGCAATTTGTATTGTGGCGGCTTTACCTTCGGATGCAGAAAATTTATATACTGTTTTATCAGCAAAAACCCTGAATCCAGCAATTCGGGCGATCGCTCGCGCTAGTACGGAAGAAGCTGTACAAAAATTGCAACGTGGTGGCGCAGATGCAGTAATTTCACCGTATATTACTGGCGGCAAACGCATGGCAGCAGCAGCCCTCAGACCGCAAATTTTAGACTTTGTGGATGGGATTCTCTCTGGTGCAGACCGTCAATTATATATGGAAGAATTTTTACTAGATCAGGATAGATGTCCCTATGTAGGTCAAACTTTACAAAGAGCTAAATTGCGATCGCAATCAGGAGCATTAGTTCTGGCTATTCGCCGTCTTGATGGTAATCTCATTGGTGGACCAACTGGAGATACAGTTTTAATGTCAGGAGATACCTTAATTTGCATGGGTACGGCTGAACAATTGCGGGATTTAAATCAAATTCTCGGTCCTATTAATTCTACTCCCCTAAAACGTCCGAAAAATAGCTAAAAGCAGACTTATTTTGCAAGTTAGAAGATGGTAGAATTACTGTGGCTTTTTTGTATAACTTGTAAAATCATGAAACTAGCTTTAGTAGCGACCACTATTTTTACCTTGACTTTAGGATTGTACACCCCAAAAGTCACCGCAGCACCTATAAAAACACCTAAGACCTTTAAAGAATGGTGTCAACAAAAAGCCAGTTTACCTCAACAGACGAGACGAACGGTAGAAGCATTATTAAAAGTTGCTGAAACGCAAAATTGTAGTCAAGCTAATCAAACGCTGACTAAATTGACTTCTCTTAACCTTAGGGAAAATCAAATCAGCGATATCAAACCTTTGTCTAATCTGACTAATTTGACTTCTCTTGACCTTAGGGGAAATCAAATCAGCGATATCAAACCTTTGTCTAATCTGACTAATTTGACTTCT
>JBAXRM010000268.1:0-4657 GCA_037131225.1 Nostocales cyanobacterium ELA583
GCGATTTTACATTTCTTTACACAGTTTAGTTTTATTGTGTTCACCTACTTACTGCGTGAAAAAATTCATATTCCGTCATTAGCAACACCCTTAATTCAGACCCCGACTCCTTCAAGAAATCGGGTATCTAATTACTAAGAACTAATTAGCAAATAAGTCCAAATCTGTCACAGCACCAACACTGCTAGAAGATACCAACTTAGCAAATTTTGCTAGTACACCCTTAGTATATCGAGGTGGGAGTGGTTGCCAATTAGCACGACGACGGGCTAATTCTGCATCAGATACGTTAACTTGTAACAATCGAGCATTAGCATCAATTGTAATGCTATCACCTTCTTCCACTAAAGCGATGTTACCACCTACGGCTGCTTCTGGGGCGACGTGACCGACTACCATACCATAAGTACCACCGGAGAAGCGTCCGTCGGTAATTAGTCCTACGGAGTCACCTAAACCAGCACCGATAATTGCTGAGGTGGGTGCCAGCATTTCCCGCATACCTGGTCCGCCCTTAGGGCCTTCGTTACGAATGATAATAACATCACCAGCCATGATTTTTTTGGCGAGAATTGCCTCTAAACAGGATTCTTCAGATTCAAATACTCTAGCAGGTCCAGTAATGACGGGCTTTTTGACTCCAGTAATTTTAGCTACTGCCCCTTCTGTGGCCAGATTGCCTTTGAGAATGGCTAGGTGTCCTTGGGGGTACATAGGATTATTCCAGGAACGAATTACGTCTTGGTCCGCCCGTGGTTCTGCGGGGATATCTGCTAAAACTTCGGCGACGGTTTGACCGGAAATGGTGAGACAATCACCATGAATTAAGTCATGTGCCAATAGCATTTTCATGACTTGGGGAATGCCTCCAGCTTTGTGTAAGTCCGTGGCAACATATTTACCACTGGGTTTCAAATCACACAATACGGGAACACGGCCGCGAATGGTTTCAAAGTCGTCTAGGGTTAGTTCTACACCTGCTGCCCGGGCAATGGCGAGAAAATGTAATACTGCATTGGTAGAACCACCTACCGCCATAATTACAGAAATGGCGTTTTCTATGGATTTGCGGGTGATGATTTGTCGAGGTAATATCTGCTTGCGAATAGCTTCGACCAGGACAACGGCTGATTGTGCGGTACTGTCGGCTTTTTCGGGGTCTTCTGCGGCCATTGTGGAGGAGTAGGGCAAACTCATGCCCATGGCTTCAAAGGATGAAGACATGGTATTAGCGGTGAACATTCCCCCACAAGAACCTGCACCAGGACAAGCAAGACGTTCAACTGCTAAAAGTTCGGCTTCGTCAATTTTGCCAGCACTGTATTGGCCAACGGCTTCAAAGGAACTAACTACGGTTAAATCTTCACCTTTATAGTGTCCGGGTTTGATTGTGCCACCATAAACAAAGATAGCAGGGATATTCATCCGTGCCATTGCTAACATTGCCCCTGGCATATTTTTATCACAACCACCAATTGCCAATACACCGTCCAGACTTTGCCCTGTACAGACAGTTTCAATGGAATCAGCAATAACTTCGCGGGAAACTAGGGAATATTTCATCCCTTCTGTTCCCATAGAAATACCATCACTAATGGTTATTGTCCCGAAAATTTGGGGCATTGCACCGGCAGTTTTAACAGCGGTTTCTGCCCTTTGTGCCAGTTCGTTAATCCCCATGTTGCAGGGGGTAATGGTGCTGTAAGCATTGGCAATACCGACTATGGCTTTATCAAAATCTCCATCTTGAAAGCCTACAGCCCTCAACATGGCGCGATTAGGCGATCGCTGCACCCCTTGTGTGATAACTTTACTCTGAAGATTGTCCGACATTTATCTTTTTTCCTTCTGTACCATTCATTATTATTCAGTAGTTAGTCACCTATTAGAAAGGCAAAAACTGTAATAAAACTGAACCTATACTATTCACAAAATCAAAAACGCTGGGTTTGCCCGCATTCAATGTTTCTGTGTAAGATGTTTTTAATTCTGTAATAAAAGCTTTTGCTGTTGTCAGTCCTTGCGGATTTTTTTCTTTTTCAAATAGTTCTAATGCCTTCTGGGCATCTTCTAAGGCGTTTTTTCGATCTAAACTTTGGTAACTCGCTACACCACGGGCTAAATATGCACCTGCGTAGTCTGGTTTAAGTGCGATCGCTTGGCTAAAATAACTAATAGCTGGTGTAAGATTCCCCTTTTCTGCGGCTGCTACACCCCAGGCATAAAAATCTTCTGATTTAGCAATTTGCGAAGGTATTCCTACCGCACCTTGAAAATTTGTTCCCGTAAGAATAGCACCTTTCATTTCCGCATCTGTTAAAAACGTATTTCTTAAATCAGCGCCCGTTAAATTTGCCCCACTCAGTTTAGCCGCACTTAAATTTACACCAAATAAACTTGCACCACTTAAATTTGCCCCCCGCAAATCCGCACCAGCCAAATTTGCCCGACTTAAATTAGCACCTGTAAGATTAGCACCGCTTAAATTTGCCCCAGATAAGTCAGTCATTACCAATCCAGCATTACTAAGAACACATTTTGGACATTGTTTATTTGCTAATAACTGTCTCATATCTTCGTAATTTGCGGCTTGGACTGTATTTGACAAGGCGACTGTGAGTAAAAATACAGATATCGCCAGAATTTTACTGTTCATAATTTATTTTTTTATTAACTCAAGTTTCTAATTTTGTCAGTTCTTACTCTCTTCCTGCTAGAACAATATAGATTAAATGAACCACGAAGGAGCGAAGAAAACGAAGGAGGAAGGAAGAAGATAGGTAATCTTATGCTGGGAAGGGAGTAGTTGTTATTGGTAAAGATTCTTTCCTCTCACTCAGCCAAGTTTAAACCAATAATACCGATAATTATAAAAGACATAGAAATAATTTTTACTAGCGTTAAAGACTCATGAAACCAGATCACGCTAATAGTAGCAATTATAAGAGTACCTAAACCCGACCAAATTGAATAAACTACACTCATGGGAATTGTTCTGAGGGAAAGAGTTAAAAACGTTAAACAAAGCCCGTAAAATACAAAAATGAACATTGAGGGGATAATCTTGGTGAATTCTTCTGACAGTTTCATGCAAGTTGTACCAGAAACTTCAAAAACAATTGCTGCTATCAGATAAAGCCAACTGATTAACATGGCTGTTATAGCACTCCTATTTGATTGGGATATTTACTGAAGAATTTTGTCCAGAATTAAATTCTGAATTTTTTGGGATACAAAGGATAAATATGTGAACTTTAATGGCAAAAATATCTATTAACTAAAGTGATTATTTCAGAAATTTTAAAAAATTGCTGTTTTCTCCGCTACTTGATAAAATCACATTGTTAGTGATATACCATTGAAAAATGTTCAAAATGTTGACTCATTTCCGAAATTTAACAATTATCAGTTTGACTTGCTTGATATTAAGCTGGTCGCTTCCTGTCCAAGCTGATACCAAAATTAATCCCCAGCTAGAACAACAAGTTTTAGAAATTATCCGCAAACACCCAGAAATCATTATTGAATCTGTAGAATCATACCAAAAACAACAGCAGCAAAAACTCCAACAATCACGACAAGAATTTATCAATAATTTTCAAACAAATCCTCAAGCTGTAATTGGTGATTCTCCTACAACTGGGGCAACCAAATCCAAAACTGTATTGATAGAATTCTCAGATTTTGAATGTCCATATTGTGCCGAAGCACAGAAAGAACTAAAGGACTTATTAGTAAAATATCCGAATAAATTCACCTTAGTTTATAAACATTTTCCCCTTTATCAAATTCATGACCAAGCATTACCCGCAGCTACAGCAGCTTGGGCAGCATATCAGCAAGGTAAGTTTTGGGAATATCATGATGCCTTGTTTACCAATCAAAAACAATTAGGTGAGACTTTATATTTAGATACAGCTAAAAAGCTCAATTTAAAGCTCACAAAATTTAATAGTGACCGCAAATTAGCTAATAATTCCATCCAAAAAGATCTATTATTAGCACAAAAATTAGGACTGGGTGGCACACCTTCTTTTATTATGACCAGTGAGAATTTTGCTGGCCCTGTGAAGCTAACAGAAGTGGAAGCAATATTGCAGGGTAAACAATAATATTTGATAGCTAGGCAATACTTTATACCAATTGTATGATTATTGCCAACAAATCTGCACCTTTAGCTAGAGGTAGCACGGACTGATTAAATGTTCTAATTGCAATAAGTGTAAGGAGTAGTCTTATGAGAGGTGATGAGTATAACTTTTCACTTCTCAATTCCTATTTTTAGCTTTCCCGACAGAAGCCCCACGCTCACTGTTAGGAGCGTGGGATGAATGGCGCGTGAGTTGACGACAGTTCCCTGACTAATGTGCGTAGCACGATAGAAGGGAACAGGTCGGAAACGAACACTCTTTTATTCTTCTGGTAAATTTTGATTTTCAATATATTTTCATAAGCCTCTTACTATATCTTAATTAATAGCTGTATACTAAAATAGTAACACCAACACCAGAAAAAGGTAATAATCAGGTGCGAATATCATACCAATACAAAATTAAACCGAACAAAGAGCAAGCAAAAAAGATTGATGAAACACTAGAAATGTTGCGGTATCAATATAATTATTTGCTGGCTCAACGGTTTCATTGGTATGAACAAA
>JBAXRM010000269.1:0-4657 GCA_037131225.1 Nostocales cyanobacterium ELA583
TAATCTAATTCTGTCAGTAGAATCTCAGTGGCTGTCTTCCCTGAGAGTGTCAAGTTTACTGTAAACTCAAATTGCTAAACTATGCCTATTTGTCAGCATCTATCAAAGATTCAAGCAAAGGTGGATTTGCTAAAGGTGCGCCCCAAGGATCACGACCTAAAATAGCTGCCAAGTCAAACCGGAAACCATCAATATGATATTCTGAAGCCCAGTAACGCAGACAGTCTAAAACTATACCTCGAACAATAGGGTTATTGCAGTTGAGAGTATTACCAATACCGCTAAAGTTGTAATAATACCCTTCGGGGTCAGCATATAGTAGGTCTTATTGTCAATCCCTCGAAAAGAAATTGTTGGCCCATGAGAAAAAGTACAAGAAATGAAAAAATCTGACCTGTATCGTGCGTATCCCAGATTTAGCACTGCTCATTGGCGTTAACTTCATGGTAACTGCGATCGCTCAATTTTTTACGTGATTAAAGTCACTTGAGTCGCTTATATCTGGTCTTTAAAGGGATTGAGCTTTACGCTGACCGGGCAATCTTGTAAAATATGACAGTTGTATGAGATGGCTGAATGTGATTGAGCGTTATACCTTGCCCGAAATGGGCGATTTGTGGAGTGAAACCTATAAGCTGAAAACCTGGCTAGATGTAGAGATCGCGGTTTGCGAAGCACAGGCAGAACTAGGTTATATTCCAGCAGCAGCAGTAGAAGAAATTAAGGCTAAGGCGAATTTTGACCCGCAGCGGGTGCTAGAAATCGAGGCAGAAGTCCGTCATGATGTGATTGCTTTCTTGACAAATGTTAATGAATATGTAGGTGAGGCAGGACGCTATATTCACTTAGGTTTAACCAGTTCTGATGTTTTGGATACTGCTTTAGCACTACAATTAGTGGCTAGTTTGGATCTGTTGTTAAAACGCCTGGAAGATGTGATTGAGGCAATTCGTAAAAAAGCTACAGCACATCGAAATACGGTCATGATTGGGCGATCGCATGGTATTCACGCTGAACCTATTACCTTTGGCTTTAAATTAGCTGGTTGGTTAGCAGAAGTGTTACGACACAAAGAACGGCTGCAAATTCTCAAAAAAACCATTGCTGTGGGGAAAATATCCGGTGCAGTGGGAACTTACGCCCATATTGAACCTCGTGTAGAAGCGATCGCTTGTGCAAAACTTGGACTCAAACCCGATACTGCTTCCACTCAGGTAATTTCCCGTGATATTCATGCTGATTTTGTGCAACAGTTAGCACTACTCGCTGCATCCATAGAACGCTTTGCTGTAGAAATTCGCAACCTCCAAAAGACAGACGTTTTAGAAGTTGAGGAATTTTTCTCCAAAGGACAAAAAGGTTCTAGTGCCATGCCTCACAAGCGTAATCCCATCCGTTCTGAACGGTTAACAGGGATGGCACGATTGGTAAGAAGTCATGCTGGTGCGGTTTTAGAAAACGTCGCGTTGTGGCACGAACGGGATATTTCCCACAGTTCTGTAGAACGGGTAGTTTTACCAGATGCTTGCATTTTGACTCATTTTATGCTCCATGAAATTACCCAATTGGTAAATAACCTGTTGGTTTATCCCGAAAACATGGACCGAAATCTCAATTGTTATGGTGGAGTAGTCTTTAGTCAAAGAGTGTTATTAACCTTAATTGACAAAGGACTTAACCGGGAAGAAGCCTATACTATTGTCCAAGAAAGCGCCCACACTGCTTGGAACAAACCGGAAGGAAACTTCCGTGATTTAATCAGCAAAGATCCTCGCGTTACACAAAACTTGTCATCCGCAGAGATAGAAGCCTGTTTTGATCCACTACATCATCTCAAGCATTTAGAACAAGTTTATCAAAGACTGGGTATTTAGAGTTTGTCAGTGGTCAGTTGTCAGTGGTCAATTGTCAATTGTCAGTTGTCATTGCCTATTGATCATTGGTAAATCTATTGACTATTGCCTGACTACTTACTTTTTTTGTGTCACAAAGTGAAAAATAAATATACGACTTATTACTATACTCAAAACACAAGACATAGACTACAACAGTGTATATATAGAGATTAAATCTGTATTTGCTATGACTATACGGCTGATGTGAATTAAATGCTGAAACCCTTGTAATACCGTTTATAATTCTGGAATTATCGTTTTAGGTAAATCTGGACAACCTAATAAAACGACAATTTTCAACTCACATAAGGCGTACTATATTAATTCTAATTAGTTCTGTGCAAAAGCTTTTATCAACAAGAATTAGTATAAACATAGCATTTTTGCTGATTTAGTTAAGTCGGGAATATACCCATGATTGAAATTCTCGCCATACTATCTGCCAGTGCTGCTGCTGGGATGAGAATAGGTCTACCTTTGCTAATTATTGGCATCCTCCAAGGTGAAGAACTTTGGTCACAAATGCCAGTATTATCATGGTTTTCTCCCCATATTTTAATTGGATTGTTAACTAGTTGGTCTTTATTTGAACTGTTTGCTTCCAAAAAACTCCTTGGACAGAGAATAGTACAGCAAGTTCATCTATTTTTGTCTCCCTTAGTAGGAGCTTTAATGGGTTTGGCAGTTGCTTCAGCGACTCAAACACCAAGCTGGTTAATTGCCTTAATTGGTGGTTCATTAGCTTTGGTATTTCAACTAGTTTTAATAGGTTGGTTTTATCGCTTACGTGGTTTGCCAATATGGGTGGTGTTTACGCAAGATGTTCTATGTATTACACTTGTCTTTTTTGCTGTGGATGCCCCTCGTAAAGGAGGATTAATTGCTTTAATCCTCCTCTGGCTGGCAATTCTTAGCGCGAAATACTGGTATGACTGGTATAAATTTGATAAGAAGAGATAGTGTGCAGGAGGTAGGATCAATAATTCTTACCCATTACCCATTACCAAAATTAGTGTAAAATTCCAATAACGTGCAGTAAGCCTTTACCAGTGACTAACTCAATAATCAGCCCGATAAATCCTAACATGGCTATGCGACCATTCCAGACTTCGGCACTGGTGGTAATTCCCCATTCCCAACGTTCTTGGGGATACATTTTTACCCTTTTCTTCATTTGGGTGACTTGAGAGAGTTTTAAATCAGGTTGTTCAAGAGCATCAATTATCAAGTCGGATAGGGCTTTAATAAACACTGGATTGGTGTTGGGTGCAGGGACTCGTCCGAAGTTGTGTATTCCTGCTTCTTCAGCTATTTCTCGATATTCAATGTCAATTTCTTGGAGTGTTTCGATGTGTTCAGAAACAAAACTAATGGGGACAACTACCAAATCTTTCACGCCTTTTGCACCGAGTTCTTTCAGTGCATCTTCTGTATAGGGTTGTAGCCATTCTACAGGGCCAACGCGACTTTGATAAGCTAGGGTGTGGGGATTAGTACGGTTGAGAGTTTGCATAATTAAGTATGTGCATTCCTCAATTTCTTGCTGGTAGGGGTCGCCGGCTTCCTCTACATAGCTTTTGGGTACGCCGTGGGCGCTAAAGAAGATATGAACTTCTTCGGGATGAGAAAATTTCTCAAGTTCCCCAATTATGAGTTCTGCCATTGCTTGCAGATAACCTGATTCTTTGTACCAAGAGGCAATGACGGTATATTCAAGACTTTGGAGTTTGGGGTTTTCTTTCCATAGTTGTTCTAATAACCGGAAACTAGAACCGCTGGTGCTGATAGAGAACTGGGGGTAAAGTGGGAGAATTACTAACTTATCAATGTTATCTTGAGTAAGTTGGGCGATCGCTTCTTCCGTGTAAGGATGCCAATAACGCATTCCCACATAGATATTAGCTTCTTGTCCTAATTCACCTAACTGAGCTTTAATAGCTTCTCCTTGCTCTTCTGTAATGCGCCGCAATGGAGAACCGCCGCCGATTTCTTTATAATTTGCTTGGGATGTTTTTTCTCTGCGTGTAGCAATAAACCAAGCCAGCGGTTTTTGCATCCAGCGAAACGGTAAGCGGATAATTTCGGGATCTGAAAACAGATTATACAAGAATGGTCCGACATCCTCTAATTTATCGGGACCACCGAGATTAAGTAATAATACCCCTATACGACCCATAGCAGTTACTTTCCCCCAATCTTGACAGATTTTTTACTAATGTTAACAATATATCTTTATTAAATATAAAGCTTTATCGGCAGGAAAAAACAATGGCAACAATTTTTAGAGATTTGAGCTACAGATACCAATGGCTATATGATAGCATCTCCCGGTTAGCGGCTGTGAGTGTGGGTGGGGAAGCCCGGTTTCGTCAATTGGCGTTACAAAATTTAAAATTACAATCAGATACTCAGATTTTAGATTTATGTTGTGGTAGTGGTCAAGTTACTAGATTTTTAGTAGATTTATCCGCAAATGTCACGGGCTTGGATGCTTCTCCACTATCTATAGAGCGATGCCTTCGGCGAGCAAAGCTAACGCGGAACAATGTGCCAGATGCTACTTATGTACAAGCATTTGCTGAGGATATGCCTTTTGCAGATAATCTATTTGATGTTGTACATACTAGCGCGGCTTTACATGAAATGCAGCCGGAACAACTGCGAAAAATCATTGCAGAGGTTTATCGTGTCTTAAAACCGGGGGGAGTTTTTACAAGATCATCCGG
This sequence comes from Nostocales cyanobacterium ELA583, assembly GCA_037131225.1. GTDB lineage: Bacteria > Cyanobacteriota > Cyanobacteriia > Cyanobacteriales > Nostocaceae > Dolichospermum. Next base: position 4,622 of record JBAXRM010000269.1, read on the forward strand.
TAAGCGTAAAGCTCAGTGTCTTTAGACCTGAGATAT
>JBAXRM010000270.1:0-4636 GCA_037131225.1 Nostocales cyanobacterium ELA583
TATTAGGATTGTAAAATTTTAAGAATCTCAGTGGCTTCAGCCCTGAGAGTGTCAATCAATATCATTACAATGGTTTCAAATTAAAATGAAATTCAATTTCCATCAGTTTGCTTCTCAGAAATTACTAAAAAAGTTATTTCTGCCTTTGTTTTTAATTTCTTTACTCATGGTTTTTTGGGGAAATACCTTTAAACCTGTTATCGCACAAGAAGGATCACGTCAAGAAATTCGTGGTGTGTGGATGACAAATAATGATCTGAATATTCTCAAAGATAGGACTAAAGTTCAGGAAGCAGTAACACAACTGCAAAAACTCAATTTTAACACTATCTATCCAGTGATTTGGAATTCTGGTTATGTCATGTATCCTAGTGATGTAGCCAAGCGTTTAGAAATTCAACCATTTGTATTTCAAGGTGTAGATGGACATGACATTCTTGCCGATTTAATTGATAAATCTCATCGGCAAAATTTACTGGTAATTCCTTGGTTTGAATTTGGGTTTATGACACCTCCCAGTTCAGAATTAGCCATGAATAAACCAGAATGGCTTACACAGAAAAAAGATGGTAGTAAACTATCTATTAGTGCCGCAGGTGAAGTTTCTTGGTTAAATCCATTTCATCCACAAGTACAACAGTTTATTAGCGATTTACTTGTAGAACTTACTAAAAAATACAATCTTGATGGTATCCAATTTGATGATCATATGAGTTTACCTTCTGAATTTGGCTACGATAAATATACAGTTGCCTTATATCAACAAGAAATGAAAAAAGCTCCACCAAGTGATCCTCAAAATCCAGAATGGGTAAATTGGCGGGCAAATAAGATTACAGATTTTATGGTGAGACTTAACCAAACAGTTAAACAGATAAAACCGAAAATGATTTTCTCTGTTTCTCCTAATTACTATGATCATGCCTATAAATTTCACCTCCAAGATTGGTTAAATTGGGTGAGATTAGACATAGTAGATGAGTTAATTGTGCAAGTTTATCGGGAGAATTTAGATCATTTCATTGATAATCTTTCTCGTCCAGAAATGGCAGAAGTAAAACAAAGAATTCCGGCGGGAATCGGTATTATGGCAGGTTTAAGAACTAAACCCGTATCAATTCAACAAATTCAATCTCAAGTCCGTGCTGCCCAACAACGGGGACTGGGAGTAGCTTTTTTCTATTATGAAAGCCTTTGGAATACTGCACCAGAAGCATTAAAAGAACGTTTGGCTGGATTTAAAAATTTATTTCCATATCCTGCCTTAAGAACAGCTGTAGAGTCTGCCAAAGGGGTAATAAATCCAGCAGGGGCAATAAATTCAGAAGGGGAAACGAATCTAACTGTGACTGACAAAATACCTTTTTAATGTTTAAATGCAGAAATCAGAATTTATTTTTCTGGAGTTTTATCTCTCGCAATTCTTAATGATTTCTGAAAAATATTACAGTGTAGAGTGGGCAATGCCCCACCAAAACTCTTCAAAATCAAAGAAAAATTTAATTTCTTAAATAAATCTCTCATTGATTTAATTCAGACTGTTTCTGACTTTCAGCAGCATTAATCTTGATCTTATTTCTCTTGCTGATAGATTATGGGTAAAAAATCACCTTGAACTCGATGAAGAAAAACTACGGTTTTCATCTTAGACAAGGTTTAGAACGATGTGCTTCATCAAAAATAATCAAATTCAAAAAAGCTAGAGTCTTCTACATTTTTCTTTTCTGCTATTCTCAATTTAGCCGAGCGAGAACGAGGGTTTTCTTTAATCTCATCTTCTGTGGCAATAATTGGTTTTTTTGTCAATACTCGCAACGAGGATAAGTTTCTTAACCCATGTTTTATTAATCTGTCTTCTAAACTGTGAAAACTAATTAGGGCTATTCTTCCTTCAAGAATAAGTGCATTTGGGGCTTTTTCTATTAAGGTTTCTAAGACTTTTAACTCGTCGTTGACTGCTATTCGCAAAGCCTGAAAAACACGGGTTGCTGGGTGAATTTTCCCATGACGATATTTAGGAGGTACGCAATAGGCGATCGCATTTGCTAATTCTGTAGTAGTGTTAAATGGGCGGTTTTCCACAATTCTCCGGGCTATTCTGCGAGAAAGTCTCTCTTCACCATATTTAAAGAAAATATCTGCTAATTCTTTTTCATCCCATTCATTAATTATATCTCCAGCAGTCAGGGATTGTTTTTGGTTCATTCGCATATCTAAATTTGCAGTATTGCGAAAACTAAAACCTCTTTCTGGATTATCTAAATGATAGGAACTAACTCCCAAATCTGCTAAAATACCATGATAATGATTTTCGCTAAATTGGTAATTTGCAAAGTTGCTATGAACAAATTTAACTCTATCCCCAAATTCTGCTAAATTTCGTTTTGCTGCGGTTAAAGCATCTTCATCTTGATCAACAGCAGTTAGTTTCACGTCTTCCGCAGCTTCTAATATTAAGCGACTATGACCACCACCACCAACTGTTAAATCTAAATAATTTCCACCAGGTTGGATATTTAAACCTGTAATCACTTCTTGACTGAGAACGGGAATATGGAAAAATATAACTTCTTCTAACTCAATTGATGTTTGTAAATCTGATTTGCTCATTAATTGATTTATTGATTTAATTTGTCAGGTTTTTCTATACTATTTTCCGCAAAATCTTTTGTCATCCCAAATACCCCAAAAACCCCAAAAACCCCATCTCTCATTATTTAAAATGTGAAGGCAGTTCTAATCATACCAACTACCGCACCTGGGTTAGTATCATCGTGATTGGGGGCTGTTAGCCAAATTAATCCGGGAGTAATAGTGATATTGCTGTTAACACGATGGGTGTAAAAAGCTTCAATATGAAATCCAGTATTGCGATCGCTTCGTTGTCCCGGTGCTAAACCAAGTCCTGTAGCGATCGCATCATTACTAGTACCAGTTAATTTTGGTTGCATCCCAAAAATAATTCCAGCCAAGTTACCTTTTTTACCCAAATCATACATACCTAAATTGAAACGATAGGTGAAAACCTCAGCATCTCCGCGAGTTCCAGTTCCTAAAGCCCGAGCAAAACTGCGACCAGCAGTAGCACCAAATTCAAAAGTTTTAGAAAGTCGGTAACTCATTGAGGCTACATAGGTATTAGCTACCACTGGACCAACACCAAGCACTGCCGCAGGTTTACTACCACTCCATGTATCAATCCCTTCCAAGGGAGAGTAACTGTGGATAAAAGAAGAAGAAAGACGGAAGTTATTAATTTTTAATGCTGGTCGGACAGAAACCAAATAACCATTACCGCCAAAAATTCCTTGAGTGGGGTCATTTGCGTTGCGTTCTCGACTAGCAGCCACGTCTAAACTGAAGGATTTACTTGGTTGCCATTGTAAACCAATCCCAGTTCTGGTGAAGATAGGGGAAGCTAGGGGATTTTGGGCTGCAAAGTCAGACACTGTCCCCGTAACTGCTGAACCCAAGGTATTCACAGATTCACTTAATACTCTCGCACCAGAAATAGGATTGATAAAAAGCCTTAATTTTTGCCCAATTGGGAATTGATATCTGAGTGCAGCTAATCTTAGTCCTGTTCTCGTGTCTCGAATGTCACCAGAAAAACGAGCTTCACCATTGCCTCCTGTTGGCAATTCCCTTAAATTTACATCTAGTAATGACGTACTTAAAGAATCTTTACCAGTGAAGCTACTATTCAGGTTGATAACAGCTTGATAGCCTAGTGCGGCTTTATTGGTAGTTCCTGCACCCTTGCCAAATACATCCCCAGCATAGGTCAGAACTCGACCACTAAGTTTAGTTGTGGTAGAAAACTGATTAGCCTCTAACTCAGTGGTTTTAGCTTCTACTACATCTACACGTCCGCGCAGGGTGGCTAGTTCTGTGGAAAATTCCGCTCGCAATTTTTCAATTGTTGCTAAATCTGCTTTTGTTGTTAAATCACTAGTAGCAGTAGCAATTAGTTCATTAACTCGATCTAAACAGGCATTTAAACCGGCTGCAAACTCATATCTTGACAACGCCCGATTACCACGGTAAGTACCATTAGGATAACCTGCTATACATCCATAGCGTTCTACTAAGGATTGTAAAGCTTGGAAAGCCCAATCTTTTGGCTGGACATCACTCAGTTGGGATACTGAAGTGACTTGACTAATTTCTGTACTTTCTGTTGTTGGATCAATAACAGATTGATCCTCAGCCAAAGCTTGTATTTGTCCTAGCATTCCCGTAGTAGATATTGTTAGAGATGCTACTACCATCTGTTTCAAAATTTTATTCATCGCGCTCATTGACACTCCTGCACTGAATCTAACTTCACACCTTAAGTATTATGCGATCGCCAGTACAAAACCTGATAATTTAGCACTAAAATCACCGAAATTAGATATAAAGAGGTTTTTTTAATGACAAATTAACTGTCTGCCTTGTACCAACAATTGATGTTAAAAATACTTCTCACCATTAGATAATAAAGTATACAAGGATTTACAGCAAGAATTTTATGCCATCATCTCATTGAATATTAAGGTGATGTTTTTTGCTGGTTAGCAGGTTGCAAACAATGAGGATTATTTAGGGCTTGCTGATTAAAGCTGAAACCCTTGTACAAATAGTGATTGAAGTC